>JAJUGK010000042.1 GCA_029268205.1 Nocardioidaceae bacterium | reverse complement strand
GGGCGTTGAAGAGCTTGGTGCTGCCGGTGACCACCTCAGTGAGCTCCCCCTCCTGGTCGACCAGGGTCGCCGCGGCGACCGCGGCGTCGTCGACGGCGTCGAACAGGTCGTCGCCGTACTCCTGCAGCGTGTCGAGGTTGGTGGCGAGCAACTCCAGGTTCTCCCGCACCAGCGGCATCTGCGGGTTGAGGCGTGTCAGATAGGTCGCGAGCGTGTCGATCGTGCGGCCGAGCTGCTCGCCGTTGCCCTCGAGCGCGCCCGCGAGGTTGTCGAGGGCGGTCGCGAGCTGTGCCGGCCCCAGGGCGGAGACGACGTTGTCGAGACCGTCGAGGATCGCCTGCAGCTCCAGCGTCTCGGTGGAGGTGTCCTGTGCGATCTGCTGGTCAGCGCGGAGCGTGCCCCCGGCGCCGCCGGGGATCAGGTCGATGAAGGAGGTGCCGAACACGGTCGCGGGCAGGATCCGGGCGGTGACATCGGCCGGGATCCGCTCCGCGTGCTGTGGATCGAGGGCGACCTCGACCTCGACGCCGTTGCCGGCGGGCGCGGAGTCGATGCGGCTGACGGCGCCGACGATGACGCCGTTGACCTTCACGTCGTTCCCGCTGATCAGCGCGCCGCCGATATCGTCGAAGCGGATCGTGACCACCGTGCGGTCCTCGAAGGTGCCTCGACCGACGCCCGTGAGCACCGCCATCAGGGCGGTGACCAGCCCGACGAGCACGACGCCGCGGGCGATCATCGTGGCGCGGGACGGGTCGCGCTGGCTGAAGTCGAACAGGCTACGCATCGCGATCACCCCGAGACCCGGAAGCCGGAGTCGCCACCCCAGAAGACCAGGGTGAGGAGCATGTCGACCAGGACCACCACGACGATGCTGGCGCGGATGGCGCGACCGGTCGCCTCACCGACCCCCTGCGGCCCGCCGGCGGCGTTGAAGCCGTACCAGCAGTGCAGCACCGTCACCAGCAGGGCGAAGACCAGGATCTTCACGATCGAGAAGAAGATGTCGCGGCCGTCGATGAAGGTCTGGAAGTAATGGTCGTACAACCCCGCCGACTGTCCGAAGAACACCACCACCGACAGTTCGGAGGCGATGTAGGACCCGAGCAGACCGATCAGGTAGAGCGGCAGGATCGCCACCATCGAGGCGATCACGCGGGTCGTCACCAGGTAGCGCAGGGGGTTCACGCCCATCACCCCCAGCGCGTCGATCTCCTCGTGGATCCGCATCGACCCCAGTTGCGCGGTGAAGCGGCACCCGACCTGCGCGGCGAGTGCGAGCGCGGCGATCAGGGGCGCCAGCTCGCGGGTGTTGACGCTGGCCGACACGAAGCCGGTGAGCGGGGCGAGGCCGACGAGCTCGAGTCCGTTGAAGCCCTCGATGCCGAGGGAGGTGCCGGCCGAGAGCGAGAGCAGCACCATCACGCCGATCGTGCCCCCGCCGACGATCAGCGCACCGCTGCCCCAGCTGATGTCGTTGAGCTGGCGCATCACCTCGGCGCGGTAGTGCCGCAGGGTGTAGAACACCGAGCCGAGCGCGCGTACGGCGAAGGTCAGCAGATCACCGGCCTGGCTGAAGCTGTCGCCGACCGTGCGGCTCACCTTCTCACCGGCGCGGCGGGTGCGGGTCACGGGCTTGACGATCGGGTCTGCCATCACGCGATCCTCTGGGGTACGAGCATGACGTAGGCCTGGGTGAGCGCGACGTTGACGACGGCGAGCATGATCACCGCGAGCACCACGGTCTGGTTGACCGCATCGGCGACGCCCTTCGGTCCGCCGGTCGCGTTGAGGCCCTTGTGGGCGGCCACGATCGTGGCGATGAAGCCGAACACCGCTGCCTTGAACTCGGCGAGGAACAGGTCGCTGATCTGGGCGAAGCCGACGAACGACCCGAGATAGGTGCCGCTGCTGACCGACCCGGTGCCGACGTTGAGCATGAATCCGGTGAGGATCGCGGTCGACGCGACGATCACGTTGAGCAGCAGCGCGACCACCACCGCCGCGAACACGCGCGGGGCCACGAGTCGGTTGACCGGCGAGATGCCCATCACCTTGAGGGCATCGACCTCCTCGCGGATGGTGCGTGCACCGAGGTCGGAGCAGATCGCCGAGCCGACCGCGCCCGCGATCATCAGCGACGTCACCAGCGGCGCCCCCTGGCGGAGGACGCCGACGCCGTTGACGGCGCCGCTGAACGACGCCGCGCCGATCTGCTCGGCGACGCCACCGATCTGCACCGAGACGATCACGCCGAACGGGATGGCCACCAGGATCGTCGGGACCAACGAGACCCGGGTCATGAACCAGGCCTGGAAGAAGAACTCGCTCCACGGGAACCGGCGACGGACGATGTCGGAGACGCCGGCGCTGACCGACTGCAGCGCCAGCACGATCATCGCGCCGGTCGTCACGACCCCGCGGTCCCAGCGGCTCTGCAGGCCGCGCACCGCGGCGACCGGGGCGCTCACGACGCCACCGGCAGGTCGAGGGCGCTGCTGAAGGCGAGCGCCTTGGTGCGGTCGCCCTTGACCTTCAGGCTGCCCTTGAGGACGCCCAGGACCGGGTTGAGGTGACCGGTCGCCAGGCGGAGGAAGTCGACGCCGGACAGCATCAGCGTGGCGTCGCGGTGGGCCGCGCCATCGCCCTGCCCATCGCCCTGCCCATCGCCCTGCCCATCGCTCTGCCCATCGCCCTCCTCGACGACCTCGCAGGTCCCGTCGACGAGCCGCACCAGGTAGCGGTCGTGCCCGCCGTCGGCGCGTCCACCGACGCGGAACGCGATGGTGGCCGAAAGCCCACGCGCCCTCTCGGGGTCGACGTACTGCGGCATCCGGCGGAAGATCTCGCCGAGCACCACGGGCCGGAACCCGCCGGCCATGACCTCGCGCAGGTGGTCGGTGCGGACCTTGGCGATCGCCCGCGCCACGTCGACGGGGTCCAGGGCCGCCGGGTCGACCGCGGGTCCGTCGGTGCCGGGGACCCGGAAGACCCCGCCCACCGCCAGGGCCAGCAGTGCGTCCCCGTCCACGCTGAGGCGGCCGCCGAGCAGCAGCAGCGCCGCGTCGGCCTGGCCGGTGACCAGCCGCAGCAGCCGCAGCGGGCTCAACCGGACGACGACATCGGGGGTGCCGGACAGCACGCCCGGCCCATCGACCAGCTCGACCCGGCCGTCGCCGAACCGCAGCCGGTAGGTCTCGAGCGACCCGCCGCGGAGCCGGAGCGCGAAGTCGACGAGGCCGGTGATGTCGCCCAGCCGGTCGGGGTCGGCGAACTCCGGCATCCGGGTCAGCAGCGCGACCACCGTTCCGCGGCGTACGGCCGGGTCCTCGGTCAGGCGCCGGACGGCGTCGTCGGACGTGGCCGTCGCCAGCTCGACGAACTCCTCGGCCGGCAGGTCGACCAGGAGGGACCGGACCGCCGACTCGTCGCGTCCGGCGAGAAGACCGGAGAGGTCGGACATGACATCCCTTCGTCTGCAACGGGGGCTGGATGGGGCCAGATCGTGCGCGGGGACGCCGGGTGACGCCGCCCACACCCCCTCAACGAAGAACGTCGGTGTTCGTCACGGTCGAGTTCGGCCGGGCAGATGGCGGCGCGGCGCCATCCGCGGACCGCGCCTCGGCCGGTGGGCGCCCTCGAGCTCCACGAGCCGCTGCACGCGGTAGCGGTGGGGTCGGTAGACCTCGAGCTCGGCCACCATCTCCTCGTCGGTCCACGGGCGCCCGGTGAGCGCCCAGCCCAGGTTGGCCGCCACGTGGTAGTCGCCCACGCTCAGCGCATCGGAGTGGCCGTGGGCGCGGAACCGCGTCTCGGCCGAGGTCCACACGCCGATGCCCGGGATGGAGCGGAGCCGACTGTCGGCGAGGTCCGCGGGCACGGTCAACGTGCGCTCGACCGCGTCGGCGACCCGGCAGGCCTGCAGCACCGTGCGTGAGCGTGCCGGGTCGACGGGCAGCCGGAGCCACTCCCACGACGGCACCCGCCGGATCGTCCCGGGAGCCGGTTGCACCCACAGGTCGTGGGCGGCGGCGACCGGGCCGGGGGCGCGCTCGCCGAACCGGCGTACGAGGTTGCGGAAACCCGCGAACGCCTCCTGACCGGTGACCTTCTGTTCGATGATCGCCGGGACGAGCGACTCCAGGACGGAGTCCGAGGCCCCGATCCGCCAGTGCGGGTGCCGGCGCAGCGCGGCGGTGACGAACGGGTGGTGCCCGACGAAGCCGCTCGGGTCGTCGTCGGCGCCGAGCATCCGCGGCAGCCGGTCGAGGGCCCAGTCCGCGCCCGCACCCCAGGCGCGGGCCACGACCCCGTCACCGCGCTCCTCCACCGCGAGGGTCGCCGTCCCCTCCGGCGTCCGCAGGCCGCGCAGGTGCAGCGACCCGGACCGGCGGTACGTCGGATCGCCCGGTCCGCGGCGGTGGACACCCCAGATCGCGGCCACCGGCACCGGGCGTCCGGGGCGCCAGGTGCGGCGACGCTCCGCGGACTCGGTCACCCGTCCAGGGTAGGCAGCGGCACCGACCGGGCACGATCGGGCGCATGCTGCTCTCCGAACTGGTCGACGTCTCCGCCGCGGTCCGCGCGACCCGGTCGCGCACCGAGAAGGTCGCGCTGCTGGCCGATGGCCTCCGGGGCGCGACGCCCGCCGAGACGGGGCTGGTCGCGACCTACCTCGCCGGCGCACTGCGCCAACGGCGCACCGGACTCGGCTGGCGCACCGTCGGGGAGGTCATCGTGCCGCCCGCCGGGCGACCGACCCTGACGGTCACCGAGGTGGACGCCGCGTTCGAGGAGATCGGTGCGCTCAGCGGGCCCGCTTCCGCCACCCGACGCCGCGAGGCCTGGGGGGCGCTCCTGGCCCGGGCGACCGCACCGGAGCAGGAGTGGCTCCGGGCGATCGCGACCGGCGAGGTCCGGCAGGGTGCCCTGGACTCCCTGCTGCTCGACGCCGTGGCGCGGGCGACCGGGGTGCCGGTCACCGCCGTCCGCCGCGCGGCGATGCTCGCGGGCTCGTCGGCGCACGTCGCGGCGGTCGCGGCCACCGGCGGCGAGGATGCGCTGGCCGCGATCGGACTGGAGGCCGGGCGGGCGATCCGCCCGATGCTGGCGGGCAGCGAGCCCGACGTACCCACTGCGCTGGGTCGCCTCTTGGAGCAGGCGCCCGGTCCGCACGCGGTCGAGGTGAAGCTCGACGGTCTCCGGATCCAGGCACACCGGGTCGGCGAGGAGGTGCGGGTCTACTCCCGCTCGTTGGACGACCTCACCGCGCGGGTGCCGGCGGTGGTCGAAGCGGTCCGGGCGCTGCCGGTCACCGACGTGGTGCTCGACGGTGAGGCGCTCGTACTCGACGCCGACGGCCGGGCGCGTCCCTTCCAGGAGTCGACGGCGAAGGGCGCCGCGCTGGTCCCCCGCTTCTTCGACCTGCTGCACCACGACGGTGACGACCTGATCGACGAGCCGGCCGACCGGCGCTGGGAGCGCCTCGACGCGCTCGTGCCGGCGGACCTCCGGGTCGAGCGGCTGCGGACCGACTCCGCCGACGACGCGCTCGACTTCGCCTCCCGCGTGCTCGCGGCGGGGCATGAGGGGGTGGTGCTCAAGGGCCGGCACACGCCGTACGCCACCGGGCGCCGGGGCGCGAGTTGGATCAAGGTCAAGCCGCGCCGCACCGTCGACCTGGTCGTCCTCGCGGTGGAGTGGGGCAGCGGCCGGCGCAGCGGGAAGCTGTCGAACATCCACCTCGGCGCCCGCGAGCCCGACTCCGGCGATCTGGTGATGGTCGGCAAGACCTTCAAGGGCATGACCGACGCGATGCTGGCCTGGCAGACCGAACGGTTCCTGGGGCTCGAGACCCACCGCGAGGGGCAGGTGGTGCACGTCCGGCCCGAGCAGGTCGTCGAGATCGCCTTCGACGGCGTCCAGCGCTCGACCCGCTATCCCGGCGGGGTCGCGCTGCGGTTCGCCCGGGTGGTGGGCTACCGCGAGGACAAGGCACCCGCCGAGGCCGACACGCTCGACGTGCTGCGTGCCGGCCTCGACGGGTGATGGTGCGAGCGGGCTCAGCGCTCCAGGATCGCGGTGACGCCCTGGCCGCCGGCGGCGCAGACCGAGATGACGCCCCGACCGGAGCCCTTCTCGGCGAGCAGCTTGGCCAGGTTGGCCACGATCCGCCCACCGGTCGCGGCGAACGGGTGCCCCGCGGCGAGTGAGGAGCCGTACACGTTGAGCTTGTCGCGGTCGATCGAGCCCAGCGGGGCGTCGAGGCCGAGCCGCTCGGAGCAGAAGATCGGGTCCTCCCAGGCCTTCAGGGTGGCCAGCACCTGCGAGGCGAAGGCCTCGTGGATCTCGTAGAAGTCGAAGTCCTGCAGGGTCAGCCCCTCGCGCTGGAGCATCCGGGCCATCGCGTACGCCGGGGCCATCAGCAGCCCCTCGCCGCCGTGGACGTAGTCGACCGCCGCGGTCTCGTAGGTGCGCAGGTAGGCCAGCACCGGCAGCCCACGCTCGGCCGCCCACTCCTCCGAGGCGAGCAGCACGGTGGACGCGCCGTCGGTGAGCGGCGTGGAGTTGCCGGCCGTCATCGTCGCGGCCTCGCCCTTGCCGAAGACCGGCTTGAGCTTGCCGAGCTTCTCCGCCGAGGAGTCGGGGCGGAGGTTCTGGTCGCGCTCGAGGCCGCCGAACGGCGTGATCAGGTCGTCCTGCCAGCCGGCCTCGTAGGACTTCGCCAGGTTCTGGTGGGAGCGGGCGGCGAGCTCGTCCTGCTCCTCGCGGCCGATCTGCCACTCGATGGCGGTCAGCGCGGCGTGCTCGCCCATCGAGAGCCGGGTGCGGGGCTCGGAGTTCTGCGGGATCGAGGGCACCAGGTGGCCGGGGCGGACCTTCGCCAGGGCGGCGAGCCGGCCCTGCGTCGTCTTCGCGCGGTTGGCCTCGAGCAGGATCTTGCGCAGCTTCTCGTTGAGCGCGATCGGGGCGTCGGAGGTGGTGTCGGTGCCACCGGCGATGCCGACGTCGATCAGCCCGAGGGCGATCTTGTTGGCGACCAGCGCGGTCGCCTGCAGGCCGGTGCCGCAGGCCTGCTGGATGTCGTACGCCGGGGTCTCCGGCGCCAGGCGCGAGCCGAGCACGCACTCGCGGGTGAGGTTGAAGTCGCGGCTGTGCTTGAGCACGCCGCCCGCGACGACCTCGCCGACCCGCTCGCCCTCGAGCCCGAAGCGCGCCACCAGGCCGTCGAGCGCGGCGGTGAGCATGTCCTGGTTGGAGACGTTCGCGTAGACGCTGTTGGACCGGGCGAAGGGGATGCGGTTGCCACCGATGATGGCCACGCGACGGGTGTTCTGCTGCATGCCAGCTCCTGGAGGAGGTCTGTGGGATACGGGGACGAAACCGGGCTACCCTCGAGGTTACCCGCCAGTCACATGGTGCGTGATCCGCCCGGCGAAGGGAACGCCATGAGGGCCACATCACGAAATGTGGACGCCAAGTTACACGCCTAGTTACATTCCGACCTGCTCACGACCCGACCGCGCCGTACCCGCCAGGAGGCACCCATGAGCGACCGCTACCAGTTCTTCACCCAGACCCCGATCGGTCGACTGCTGGTGAAGAACCTGGGCCTGCCCGACCCGATCGTGCTCGACCGGTGGCAGCCCGGTGCCCCGTTGGTCGACGGCACCGTCGTCCTCGGCGGCGCGGGCCGGCTCGACCGGACCGTGGCGGCCCAGCTCGACGACCTCGGCATCGCCCACACCGACACCGCCGCGGAGGGCGAGAAGTACAAGGCCCTGATCTTCGACGCCACCGGCCTGACCACCCCCGAGGCGCTGGTCGAGCTGCAGCAGTTCTTCACCCCCCTGATGCGCAGTCTGACCTCGTGCGCGCGCGTCCTGGTGCTCGGCACCCCGCCGGAGCTGGCCGAGGACGACGACGAGCGGATCGCGCAGCGCGCCCTGGAGGGCTTCACCCGCTCGCTGGGCAAGGAGATCGGCCGGGGCTCGACCGTCCAGCTGATCTATGTCGCACCCGGCGCCGAGGCGTCCCTCCCCTCGACCCTCGCCTTCTTCTGCTCCCCCAAGTCGGCCTACGTCTCCGGCCAGGTCGTACGCCTCGGCGTCCAGGGCTCGACCGAGGCGCACCCCATCGGCGACATCGAGAAGCCGCTGGCCGGCAGGGTCGCGATCGTCACCGGCGCCAGCCGGGGCATCGGCGAGCAGATCGCCCGGGTGCTCCACCGCGACGGCGCCACCGTCCTCGGCATCGACGTGCCCCAGGCCGCCAGCGACCTGCAGACCGTGATGGGCGAGATCGAGGGTGACCACCTGGCCCTCGACATCACCGCGAAGGACGCCCCCCAGCGGATCGCCCGCCACGTCAAGGAGCACCACGGCGGCGTCGACATCGTCGTGCACAACGCGGGCATCACCCGCGACAAGAAGCTGGCCAACATGGGCGAGGACCGGTGGACCTCCACCATCGCGGTCAACCTGGTCGCGCCGCAGCGCATCACCGACGAACTGCTCGCGCAGGGGCTCATCAACCCCAACGGCCGGATCGTCGGGGTCTCCTCGATCGCCGGCATCGCCGGCAATCTGGGTCAGACCAACTACGCCGCGTCGAAGGCGGGTGTCATCGGCTTCGTCAACGCCCTCGCGCCCAAGCTCACCGACGGCATCACCATCAACGCGGTGGCGCCGGGCTTCATCGAGACCAAGATGACCGCCGCGGTCCCGCTGATGACCCGCGAGGTCGGCCGCCGGCTCAACGCGATGTCGCAGGGCGGCCTGCCGGTCGACGTCGCCGAGGCGATCGCGTGGTACGCCAACCCCGGCTCGACCGCCGTCAACGGCAACGTGGTCCGCGTCTGCGGCCAGATGATGCTGGGCGCCTGACATGGCCGGCACCACCCGTCAGCTCTCCGCCCCGCCCGCGACGCTGCCGATGATGCTCAAGGCGGCGCTCCCGGTCGTCCCGGGCGTCGGCTCCCTGCCCGGCGTGCGGCGCAGCGGCGACGCGCTGCCCGACCTGACGCTCGTCCGCCGCGGCGTGCCGCTCGACCGCGATCACGTGGCGGCGTACGCCCGGGTGTGCGGCTTCGGGATCCGCGAGACCGTGCCGGTGACCTACCCGCACATGCTCGCCTTCGCGCTGCACATGGCGATCATGACCGACGCCGAGTTCCCCTTCCCCGCGATGGGGATGGTGCACCTGGAGAACTCCATCACCCAGCACCGGGCGATCGGCGCCGGCGAGACGCTCGACGTGAGCGCCCGTCCGACCGACCTGCGCCCGCACGCCAAGGGGATGCTCTTCGACATCCTCACCGAGGTCTCCGCCGACGGAGAGGTGGTGTGGGAGGAGACGACCACGTTGCTGCGTCGCGGCCGGTCGCACGACGACGCCGCGCCGTCGCCGCTGGCGGATCTGGAAACCGTGCCGGGCACCGGCACCACCTGGCGCCTGCCGGCCGACCTGGGCCGCTCCTACGCGGCCGTGTCGGGCGACCACAACCCGATCCACCTCTACCCGCTCACGGCCAAGGCGCTCGGGTTCAAGCGGCAGATCGCGCACGGCATGTGGACCAAGGCGCGCAGCCTGGCCGCACTGGAGGGCCGGCTGCCCGACGCCGTCCGGGTCGACGTGGCGTTCAAGAAGCCGGTGTTCCTGCCGAGCACGGTCGCCTTCGGGTCGCGTCGCGTCGAGAGCGGCAGCGCCTCCCCCGACTACGACTTCGCGCTGACCTCGCCGCGCAGCGGCGCTCCCCACCTGGTGGGTCGCACCCGCGCGGTCTAACGGTCGCGGTCGAGCCGGCGGATCAGGCCCTCCTGGGCGACGGTGGCGGCGAGGGTGCCGTCCTGGGTGAAGATCCGTCCCAGGGCGAGCCCCCGACCGCCGCCGGCGAACGGCGCGTGCTGGTCGTAGAGCCACCACTCGTCGGCGCGGAAGGGCTGGTGGAACCAGATGGTGTGGTCCAGCGACGCCGCCTGCACGTCGGGGCCCATCAGCGCGACCCCGTGCGGCACCAGCGTCGACGACAGCAGGGTCAGGTCGCTGGCGTAGGTGAACGACGCGAGGTGGAGCAGCGGGTCGGCGGGGAGGTCGCCCGAGATCCGGATCCAGAGCTGGGCGCGGGCCGGTCGGCCCGGGTCGACGACCGTCGACACGCGGCCCGCCGAGTCGCCGACCATCCGGACGTCGAGCGCCGCCCACTCGCGCTCCCACTCCTCCGACCGGCCGCCGGGCGCCCCGAACGCCTCCGCGAGCGTCGGGCACTCCTCGGGACCCGGGACCTCGGGCATTGCGTCCTGGTGGGCGAACCCGTCCTCGGCGACCTGGAAGTTCAGGGTCTGGTAGTAGATCGGCTTGCCGTGCTGGCGTGCCATCACCCGACGGGTCGCGAAGCTGCGGCCCTCCCGGATCGGCTCCACGTCGTAGATGATCGGCACCCGCGGGTCGCCGGGACGCAGGAAGTAGGAGTGCAGGGAGTGCACCGCGTACGACGCGTCAACCGTGCGGTGGGCGGCGACCAGCGCGTGCGCGGCCACCTGCCCGCCGAAGACGCGCTGCACCGCGGTGTCGGGCTGGCCCCCGCGGAAGAGGTTGTCCTCGATCTGCTCGAGGTCGAGCAGCTCGACCAGCTCATCCACCGACCGCGGCATGTCAGTCCTCCCGGTCGGGGTTGTCGAGCCCGGCCAGGAACCGCTCGAACTCCGCGCCGAGCTCCTCACCGCTGGGGAGGTCGCGGGACTCGGCGAGCAGGTTGGCGTCCGGGTCGGCAGCGGCCCGGTGGTAGGCGTCGTACTGCTGCTCCAGACCGGTGACGACCTCGCGGACCTCGGCGGAGTCCTCGATCTGCTTGACGATCTCGCCGAGTCGGTCCTCGCCGGCGACCCGGAGCGGCTCGAGGTCCCAGACGAGGTCGGTCACCCCGGCCACCGAGTCGAGCAGGGCGGCGGCGGCATGGGGGTAGTCGAGCTGGGCGACGTAGTGCGGGATGTGGGCGACGAACCCGCACGCGGCGTGCCCGGTCTCCCCCAGCCGGATCTCCAGCAGCGACTGGGCGCTGCTCGGGACCCGGATCTCCCCACCCCACGGGTTGTCCTGCACCAGCAGGTCGGAGCGGTTGGCGTGATTGGTCAGCGTCACCGGACGGGTGTGGGGCACCGCCATCGGCACCGAGCCGATGCCGACCACGAGCCGCACGGCGAAGCGGTCGACGACGCTGGCGACCGCCCGGCAGAACGCCTCCCAGTGGGTGTCGGGCTCGGGGCCGTGGAGCAGCAGGTACGGCGTACCCGCAGCGTCGCGCTGCAGGCGTACGACAAGCCGCGGCGCCTCGTAGCCCTCGTAGTGGTCCTCGACGAAGGTCACCGGTGGGCGGCGCGCACGGTAGTCGTAGAACTCGTCGACCTCGAAGCTCGCCACGACCTGGCCGGGTTCGTCGCCGAGCAGGTGCCGGACGGCGATAGCGCCGGCGTGGCCGGCGTCGAGGAACCCCTCGAGCGCGTGCACGAGGACCGGGGTCTGCCCGTCGAGCTCGGGGACCTCGTCCACGACGTGCACGAAGCGGGCTGGGGTGCTCAACGCGGCTCCTCGGAGATGGGGATCGGGGACGGTTCAACCAATCTAGCGCCCGGCACCGGCCAGAATGTTCCCACCGACCCAACCGTGAGCCGCGCCACCCGCGTCCTGGCTCGGCAGGCTGCACGATGAACGATCTGCTTCGCGAGACCCTCGGCTGACAGCCGGGCGCGCTCAACCGCGTCGCGGACCGACCTCCTCGGTCTGCGGCGCGGCGCCCGCGTCGTGGGTCGCCTCCTGGTCGGCGGTGACGTCCTCGACGATGCCGCGGGCGAGTGCCTGGGCGTCGAGGCCGATGCGCTCGAGGATGACCGCGCGCTTGGCGTGGTCGAGGAACTCCTGCGGGATGCCGTGCAGCCGGACCGGCGTGGTGACCCCGGCGGCGTTGAGCTGCTGGAGCAGGACCGACCCGCATCCGCCGACGATGCCGTTGTCCTCCAGACACACGACCCGGCCGTGCTCGCGGGCGAGGTCGATCAGCGCCTCGTCGTACGGCTTGACCCAGCGCGGGTCGACGACGGTGACGCCGATGCCCTGGTCCTGGAGCCGGCCGGCGACGTCGACGGCGGTGTGGGCCATCGATCCGATGCCGACGATGAGGACGTCCTTGGTGCCGCTGCGCACGAGCACGTCGCAGTCGCCGGCCTTGTCGATCGCGTCGAGGTCCTCGGGCGGGGGGCCCTTGGGGAACCGCACGACGGTGGGTGCGTCGTCGACGGCCACCGCTTCACGCAGCAGTTCGCGCAGCCGGGCGCCGTCGCGGGGTGCCGCCAGCCGTAGGCCCGGGACGACCTGCAGGATCGACATGTCCCACATGCCGTTGTGGCTGGCGCCGTCGTCACCGGTCACACCGGACCGGTCGAGCACGAAGGTCACACCGCACTTGTGCAGCGCGACGTCCATCAGCACCTGGTCGAAGGCCCGGTTGAGGAAGGTCGCGTAGATCGCTACGACGGGGTGCAGGCCGCCCATGGCGAGCCCGGCCGCCGAGGTCGCGGCGTGCTGCTCAGCGATGCCGACGTCGAAGGTGCGCTCGGGATAGGCGGCGGCGAAGTGGTGGAGGCCGACGGGGTGGAGCATCGCCGCGGTCATCGCGATGACGTCCTTGCGCTCCGCGCCGATCGCGACCATCTCGTCGCCGAAGACGTCGGTCCAGATGCGGCCCTTGGGCTTCTCCTCGCCGGTCGCGACGTCGAACGGGCCGGGCGAGTGGAACTGGTCGGCCTCGTGCCGCTCGGCGGCGTCATAGCCGAAGCCCTTGCGGGTCATCACGTGCACGATGACCGGTCCGCCGAACCGCTTGGCCTGCGTCAGGGCAGCCTCGACGGCCGCGCGGTCGTGCCCGTCGACGGGGCCGACGTACTTGAGGCCGAGGTCCTCGAAGAGCCCCTGGGGCGCGAGGGCGTCCTTCATGCCCTTCTTGACCGCGTGCAGGGCGTCGTACACCGCCGGTCCGACCCCGCGGACGCCGTTGAGCCGGCGCTTGACCAGGTCGAGGATCTGCTCGTAGCGCGGGTTGGTGCGCAGCGCGGCGAGGTGGTGGGCCAGCCCCCCGACGGTCGGGGTGTAGGACCGGCCGTTGTCGTTGACGACCATGACCAGTCGGCGGTCGGGGATCGGCGTCTCGGAGGCGGCGATGTTGTTGAGCGCCTCCCAAGCCATGCCGCCGGTGAGCGCGCCGTCACCGATCACGGCGACCACGTGGCGGTCCTCGCCGCGGATCGCGTAGGCCTTGGACAGCCCGTCTGCGTACGACAGCGCGGTCGAGGCGTGGGAGTTCTCCACCAGGTCGTGCTCGGACTCCGCGCGCGAGGGGTAGCCCGACAGGCCACCCTCCTGGCGCAGCGTGTCGAACCGCTCGGCGCGCCCGGTGAGGAGCTTATGGACGTAGGCCTGGTGACCGGTGTCGAAGACGACCTTGTCGCGGGGCGAGTCGAAGACCCGGTGGATGGCCATGGTCAGCTCGACGACGCCCAGGTTGGGGCCGAGGTGGCCGCCGGTGCGGGAGACGGTGCGGACCATCAGGTCGCGCAGCTCGGCCGCGAGCTCGTCGAGCTCGGCGTCGTCGAGGTCACGCAGGTCGCGCGGTCCTCGCAACGACTCCAGGTGGCCCATGTGCGTCCCTCCGGTGCAGGTTGGTGGCGGTCTGGCGAGTCTAACGAGCACCCCCTACAGATCGGTCACCGCGATGGCCGGCTCGACCAGCGAGCCGAACCAGAGCCGGCCGTGGTGCTCCCGGACGCCGGTCGCCATGTGGAAGTGGGTCGCATCGGCCCGCACGTCGTGGACGAGCCGCCCCTCGACGTCGTAGGCCTGCGCCCGGGCGGTGCGCTGCGGCTTCGGCTGGACCGCCTCGGGCAGCCGCGTCACCAGGCGGCGGACGAGCATCGGGGCCCGCTGGAGCCGGTCGACCACCGCGTCGTACGGCGAGGCGATGGTCACCCAGATCAGCCCATCGGAGCCGAGCGCGATGTTGTCGGGGTAGCCGGGCAGGTCCTGCACGAGCAGGTCACGCTCCCCCGCCCGCTCACCGGCGAGCCACAGCCGTACGACGGTGCGGCCGCCGGACTCCGCGACCGCCACGAACGACTCGTCGGGCGCGAGGGCGACGCCGTTGGCGAAGGCCAAGCCCTCGATGAGCACGGTGAGCGTGCCGTCCGGGTCGCGGCGGATCAGCCGCCCGGTCCGGGTGCCCTCGACGAAGTCGGCCTTCCAGCGGGCAAGGGGGTAGGCCTGCGAGGAGTCGGAGAACCAGATCGTGCCGTCGGCGCCGACCGCCGCGTTGTTGCAGACCAGCACCGGTTTCCCATCGACCGCGGTGGCCAGGGTCTCGACCCGCCCGGTGTCCGGGTCCATGGCGAGCAGCCCCGCGTCGGCGGCGCACACCAGGAGTCGCCCGTCGGGCAGGTGCTCGAGTCCGAGGGGACGGCCGGGCGTACGCCCGATCGTACGGACGCCGCCCGCGGGGTCGACGGCGTGCACAACGCCGTCCTCGGTCGCCGTGTAGACGGTGCCGTCGTCGGCCACGAGCACGTCCTCCGCGCCGTGCCCGGGGACACGGAACACCGTCAGCGCATGGGTGGGTGCGATGGTGGTCATGCCTCACCCTTGCATCACCGCGCGCGCAGGTCGAACACCCCGCTACCCGGCGCGGGCGAGGGCGCGGAACCGTTCTTCGCTGTGGGTCTTCATCCGGTGATGCCGACGACACAACGCCTGCAGATTGGCCGGTGTGGTCTGTCCCCGTCTTCGTGGATCGAGCTCGTCGAGATCATCGGGTGGGACATAGGGCTCGACATGATCGAGGTCGCAGGCCCGTGCGGGACGGGTGCAGTGCGGGGCTTGGCAGTGCCCGTCGCGCAGGATCACCTGCTCGCGCATCGCCGGCGGCGGATCGTGACCGTCCACAGCGTGCTCGGCGTCCATGTTGAGCACCGGCACCACCGTGACATCGCGCCGGCGCAACCACTGCTCCACCAGACCCAGTGTCATCGCGCCGTACCGCTCGACACGTGCCCCACGGTCAGTGCCGCGATCAGTGCTGTCGTCGAGCAACTCGACCAGGTCACGTGCTTCGACATGCACGTAGATCCGCGCCTGCCGCGACCGCGTGCTCGTGCCCTCGGTGTCGAGCAGCTCAGCCGCGGTGTGCGGGTCGGCCAGCAGACCGAGCGCGGTCGCGCGGTGGTGCTGCCACGGCTCCGGATCGCGTCCCTGGGCAGCGAGTTGATCGGCGAGGACCTTGGCGAGCTTGTCGATGGTGGCCTCGAGCCGCTCGGCGTCCGGGGCATCCAGGCGGGCGTGGACCTCGGTGAACGCCGGAGAGTCACCAGGTAGTGGCGGGAGCACGAACACCCCACGACCGTCGGACTTCTCCGCCTCCCGCCGCGCCGCCTCCTCGGGATCCAGCGCCAGCAGGGCTTCGGTGATCAGGTCCAGTGCGGTGGCCTTGTTGATCGCCCGCTTCGTCGTCGCCAACAACTCATCGACCTTGGTCACCATCGCCAGGTCCAGCTGCAACGTCTGACCCGCAACCTGCCGGGCCCGCCACGCCTCGACCTCACCCGCCTCCAGGCGCGCCCACATCTGTGGCAGCCGGTAGCGCAGCTCCACGGCATGCGACATCATCACGATCCCCGCGTCCGGGCTCATCCCCAACGCCGCCGCCAACTCCAACGGGGCATGCTCGTGCACCGACGGTGCCCCCTCGCCGGCCAGCACGATCCGGTTCGACCGGTCCCGGTCGGTGTTGTCCGCCGCGCGGACCCCCGGCATCGCCTCATACGTCGCGCCCAAATGGACCGCGAGCAGCAACTGGTCGGTCTCCCAGCGCCGCACCAACGCACGGCGCTGCTCGATCACCGACAACACCTCCGATGGGCGGAGCGAGTCCAGCTCGCCACGCTCGGTGTGAGTCAACTCGTCGGCGACCCACTGCGGCACCACGACCGGCCGATCAGGCCGCTCCTCCAACCACTCCGGACACGACACCGGCGGCTCACCGCCCTCATCGAACGGCTCCACCGCCTCGTCGAACTGGTACTCCGGATCCATGCACTCATCGTGGACCACGGCACCGACAGTCCCCGGGGTCTCGACTCCGCTCGACCGACAGTCGGGAGCTCGACCGACTGACGGGAGCCGTCCCGCTCAGGCCGAGCGCAGGAACGACAGCCGGACCTCCCGGTCAGGGTTGTCGCCGTTGGTGTCGACCAGGCAGATGCTCTGCCACGTGCCCAGCTGCAGCCGGCCCCCGAGCACCGGCACGGTGGCGTACGGCGCGATGAAGGCGGGCAGCACGTGGTCGCGGCCGTGGCCGGGCGTCCCGTGCCGGTGCTGCCACCGGTCGTCGGTGGGTAGCAGCGCGTCAAGTGCGGTGATCAGGTCGTCATCGGAGCCCGACCCGGTCTCGATGATCGCCACCCCCGCAGTGGCGTGCGGGACGAACACGTGCAGCAGGCCGTCGCCACGGTCGCGTACCCACGCGCGGGCGTCGTCGGTCAGGTCGAGCACCCGCGGCCGGTCGCCGGTGGTGAAGAAGAGAACCTCGGAGTCCATGTCAGGACTGGTGCCCCGACAGCGCCTGCTCGACGCGCTCGACCTTGGCGGTGAGCTGCCCGGTGTAGCCCGGCCGGATGTCGGCCTTGAGCACGAGCCCGACGCGCGGAGACTTGGCTGCGACGACGTCGACGGCCCGCTTCACCACCGCCATCACCTCGTCCCACTCCCCTTCGACGTTGGTGAACATCGCGTTGGTCTCGCACGGCAACCCTGACTCGCGCACGACCCGGACGGCTTCGGCCACCGCCTCGGACACTCCCCCGGTCTCGTCGGCGGTCATGGGACTGATGCTGAAGGCGACGATCATGGCGCCACCGTACGTCGGTGCGCGGCCTCCTCGGGCAGGAGCGCCCGCAGTCGGGCCAAGCCGTCGCGGGCCTGGGACTTGACGGTGCCGACCGTGACGTCGAGCGCCTTCGCCGTCTCCGCCTCGGTCAGGTCCTCGTAGTAGCGCAGCACGAGCACCGCACGCTGGCGCGGCGCGAGCTGGGCCAGGGCGGCGTGCAGGGTGACCCGATCGTCGAGGCGTTCGTCGGCAGCGGCGGTGTCGGGCACGGCGTCCGTCGCCTGCTCGCGCCAGCGACGGCGTCGCCAGCGGGAGATGTTCTCCCGCACCAGGACCCGGCGCACGTAGGCGTCGGGACGGTCGGCGATCCGCCCCCATCTCGGCACGATCTTGATCAGGGTCACCTGCACCAGGTCCTCGGCGGCCGCGTGGTCCCCGCACAGCAGGTACGCCGTGCGCAGCAGCGCCGGCCGGCGCAGGGCGACGTACTGCTCGAACGACGCCCGCAGGGCCTCCTCCTCACGGCGCGACACGGCGCCTCCAGGCGATGATCCCCGCGCCACCGGCGAGGAGTACCCCGAGGCCGAGCCCCGCGATCACGCGCGGGTCCCACGGCCGCGGCGGCGCCTCGGCGGTGAAGGTCGGAGCACCGAGGAGATCCGCCGCGATCATCGCGGTGGGTCCTGCGCAACAGGGAGACGATCCATCGCGCACCAACACCTCGGCGTCACCGGTCTCGACGTCGATCGCCAGCAGGTCGCGACTGCCGTCACCCCGCAGCTTGAACCGCTCGACCACCACCCGACGTTCGTCGATCCATCCCACGACATCGTTGAACCACCGGCGGGTCCCGACGCGCGTACCGGGCTCCCGCTC
>JAJUGK010000041.1 GCA_029268205.1 Nocardioidaceae bacterium | reverse complement strand
GGGGTTGGGGAAGGCGACCGTCGGGAAGTCGGGGTCGGGCGCGGCTTGGGACGCGACCACGTGCAGGTCGCTGAACCCGGCCAGGGCCAACACCGTCGCCAGGGTCTCGCCGCCGACGCCGTGCAGCGGGGTGGTCACCACGCGCAGCGTGCGGTCGGTCGCGGGAGAGAGCGCCACCACCGCGTCGACGTACGCCGTGACGATCTCGTCGTCGAGGACCGTCCAGCCGTCGGCCCGGGGGATCTGGGGGTACGGCCCGACCGCCGTGATCGCCGCGGCGATCTCCACGTCGGCCGGCGGCACGATCTGGCTGCCGTCACCGAGATAGACCTTGTAGCCGTTGTCCTGCGGGGGGTTGTGCGAGGCCGTGACCATCACGCCCGCGGCCGCACCGAGCCGGCGGATGGCGAAGGCCAGGACGGGGGTGGGCAGCGGGCCGGGCAGCAGCAGCGCGTCGCGGCCCGCGCCGCGCATGATCGCGGCGGTGTCGAGGGCGAACTGCTCCGAGCCGTGCCGGGCGTCGTACCCGATCACGACGGGTCCCCCCAGGTCCCGGGCGTCGAGGTACGCCGCGAGGCCGGCGGCGGCGCGGCCGACGACCACCCGGTTCATCCGGTTGGGTCCGCCGCCCAGCGCGCCGCGCAGCCCCGCCGTACCGAACTCGAGGGTGCCGGCGAACCGGTCGGCGAGGTCGGCGTGCGCGGCGTCGTCGCCGGCCCGCGCTGCCTCGAGCAGCCGGGAGAGTTCCTCGCGGGTCGTCGGGTCGGGGTCCTCGTCGACCCACGCGGCGACGCGGTCGTACAGGGCGACGTCGGGGGCGGCGTGCTCGTGGGTGCTCACCGGGGAACCGTAACCGGATCGTCCCTACGCTGAGGAGCGATGAGCCACCACTACCGCTTCCGGTCGACCTGGACGACACCGCATCCGGTCCCGGAGGTCTACGACGTCCTGCACGACATCCGGGCCTACGTCGCGTGGTGGCCGCAGATCCGGGCGATCGAGGAGATCGACGATCGCAGTGGGCACGCGCGTTGCCGATCGTTCCTGCCGTACTCGCTGCGGCTGCTGCTGCGGGCGACGGTCGAGGACCGGGACGCGGGCGTGCTCGAGGTCGACGTCGACGGCGACCTCGCCGGCTGGTGCCGGTGGCGGATGGAGCCGACGGACGCCGGGGGTCCGGCGACCCGGCTGTGGTTCGAGCAGGAGGTCGAGGCGCGGGCGCGGTTGCTGCGCACGACCGGCCGGCTGGGCCGCCCGGTCCTCGAGGCCAACCACGCCTGGATGATGCGTGGCTGCCGCCGGGGTCTGGAGCGGCGGCTCAGCCGCGGGCCGGACGGTAGAACGCCTCGGTGACGAACGGACCGCCGACGTGGGCCGCCTCCACCTCGTCGGCGGCGGTCGGCGCGACCGCCTCGATCGCCGCGGCGAACTGCTCCGCGTCGTCCTGCGGCTCGTAGCCCAACGCGCGCCCGGCCTCGAGGTCCCACCACGCGCGGGTGTTGGCCGAGATGCCGTACGCGACGGCGAATCCGGGATCCGGCGCGGTCAGCGCGGCGTGGACCAGGCGGACGGCGTCGTCGTGGGAGAGCCAGGTGGCCAGCTGCCGCCGGGTCTCGGGCTGCAGCAGGAAACTGCCGATGCGCAGCGCCACCGCGTCGATCTGGTGGCGGTCGACGAACAGCCGCAGCAGCGCCTCCGCCGCGACCTTCCCGACGCCGTAGTAGGTGTCGGGCCGCGGCGGGGTGTGCGTGTCGACCGGCTGGTCGGACGGGGTGCGTCCGACCGCGTGGTTGCTGCTGGCGTACACGATGCGGGAGATGCCGTGGCGGACCATGGCGTCGAGGAGGGTGCCGGTGGTGAGCACGTGGGAGGCGAGTGCGGCGTCGAGGCCGGCCTCGTCGGGGAAGCCGGCCAGATGGACGACCGCCTCGACGGGTCCGGTCTGGGAGGCGTCGACCAGCGCGGCCTCCACGGCGTCGGGATCGCCGCAGTCGGCGACGTACCAGGGACACGTGGTGCCGTCGGGCGCGACGTGCAGGTCCATCCCGACGACCTCGTGGCCGCGGTCGACCAGGCCGGGGAGCAGGACGCGCCCGATGCTGCCGGCGGCGCCGGTGACGAGGACCTTCACTCTCGCTCCTGACCTAGAGCTGGGGGACGATCGCGCCGAGCAGGGCACCCATGCGGGTCGCCGCGTCGCGACCGGCCTGGAGGACCTCCTCGTGGTTGAGCGGCTCGCCGGTGATGCCGGCGGCGAGGTTGGTGACCAGCGAGAGGCCGAGCACCTCCATCCCCGCGGCGCGGGCGGCGATCGCCTCGAGCGTCGTGGACATGCCGACCAGGTCGCCGCCGATCGCCCGGACCATCCCGATCTCGGCCGGGGTCTCGTAGTGCGGCCCGGGGAACTGGACGTAGACGCCCTCCTCCAGGGTCGGCTCCACCTCCCGGCAGAGCGCGCGCAGTCGTGAGGAGTACAGGTCGGTGAGGTCGACGAAGTTCGCCCCCTCCAGCGGGGAGGTCGCGGTGAGGTTGATGTGGTCCCTGATCAGCACCGGCGTCCCGGGCGACCAGTGATCGCGGAGCCCGCCGCAGCCGTTGGTCAGCACCACCGTCGAGCAGCCGGCCGCGGCCGCCGTCCGTACGCCGTGCACGACCGACCGCACGCCGCGACCCTCGTAGAAGTGCGTCCGACCGAGGAAGGCCAGCACCCGGCGCTCCCCGACGCGCACCGACCGGATCGTGCCCGCGTGCCCCTCCACCCCGGGCGGCGCGAACGCCGGCAGCTCGGTCGCGGCGATCTCGCTGACCGTCTCCCCGAGCGTCTCCACCGCCGGCAGCCACCCCGACCCGAGCACCAGCGCCACGTCGTGCCGCTCGGCACCGGTCAGGTCCGCCAGCCGTTCGGCCGCTGCGTGCGCGGCCTCGTCGGGGTTGGTCGCCGGGTCGGTGAGGTCGTAGGTCGTCACCCGCCTCACCCTAGACGCCGGCTGCGGCGGTGCTGCGCGGAGGAATGGTCACTCCCGCCCCTGATCGGGCGAGATCTGTGCCGCGGATCGACCATTCGCGTGACCGGGCCCCGTCCCCGCCGATGGCACTGTCCGCTGTCGTCCACATCATCCGGTCCTCGACCCGCGCCGGACGGGCGTCTCGGTCGACCCTGGCGGCATGGACGTCTCGGGGACGCGCATCCGCTCGAAGCACTGGAACCTCGTCACCCCAGGGGCCTGGTCGCGCGTTGCGGCGGGACGGTGGGGCGTGCTGGCTGGCTGGCAGTCGAAACTGTCCACAGACGCTGCTTTCACCCACCTGACAGCAGTAAGTCTCCTGGGTTGGTGGATGCCCCGGGTGCCGGAGGAGGTTCCCGTCTTCGTGCAGCTGCCCCGGCATCAACGGGTACGCCGCCGAGGGCTGAGGGCGATCCGCGTCGACTCGCCCTACTCGTCTCAGGAGTTATCGGGGCTGCGGATCGCCGCGCCCGAGGACGTACTGCTGGCCTGCGCGCGTGACCTCGGTGTGCTCGACCTGGCCGTGGTCCTCGACGGTGCCCTGCGCGCTGGGGTGCCGAGGGAACGGATCGAAGCGGCCGCCGCCGCGGGTCGCGGGGGAGCCTGTGCCCTGCGCGCCGCGCTCGCGCGTGCCGATCCGCGCGCGGAGTCCCCGTGGGAGACCATGCTGCGCATCCAGCACCGGGTGTTCGATGTGCCGGTCGTGCCTCAGCATCGGGTCGAGCACGAAGGCGTGTTCGTTGCTCGCGCCGACCTGTGGATCGCCGGCACCCGGACGCTCCAGGAGTACGACGGGGCGGTGCATCGTTCCCGGGGACAACATCGTCTCGATCTGGACCGGGAGCGACGGTTGAGCGCGGCCGGGTGGGTGCGCAACGGGTTCACCGAGCGGGATCTCATCCGCCGACCGGCGATCGTGCTCCGCTCCGCCGACCGCGCGCTGGGACGCGAGACGGACCTGCAACGACTCGCCCCGTGGTTCGACCTGCTCCACGACTCCGGTCTCACCGAGGTCGGTCGAGGCCGACTCCGCGACCGCTGGGCGTCTCCGCGCCTCGAGAATGGTCGATCCGCGGCACGGAACACCGGCCAGAAGTGCCAGGAGTGACCACTCCTGCCGGCGCTCGCGCCCGAACCCCGCGCCACCCGGATTGGCCTCCGCGCTCCGAGCCGGAACAATGGCGCCCGTGACTCATGTGGTGATCCTCGGTGGCGGTCCAGGCGGGTACGAGTCGGCGCTGGTCGCCGCACAGTTGGGTGCCGAGGTGACCGTGGTCGACTCCGGGGGGATCGGCGGGTCGGCGGTGATCACCGACTGCGTGCCGAGCAAGACCCTGATCGCGACCGCCGAGCTGATGACCGAGGTGGAGGGTGCCTCCGAGCTCGGGGTGAAGTTCGGGTCGGTCGGCGCCGGCAGCGCGGAGCGCTGGGTGCAGGTCGATCTGGCGGAGGTCAACCAGCGGGTCAAGCGGCTCGCGATGGCCCAGTCGGCCGACATCTCCCGCCGCCTCGAGCGCGACGGCGTGCGCGTGATCGAGGGTCGCGGGCGGCTCGACGGACCGGAGCGCGTCGTCGCCGAGGGCCGCGACGGCACCGCGGAGACGCTCGACGCCGACGCGGTCCTGATCGCGACGGGGGCCAGCCCGCGCACGCTGCCGACCGCCGTGCCCGACGGCGAGCGCATCCTGACCTGGGAGCAGGTCTACGACCTCGACGAGGTGCCGAGCCGGCTGATCGTCGTCGGCTCCGGTGTGACCGGGGCGGAGTTCGCCAGCGCCTACATGGCGCTCGGTGTCGATGTCGTGCTCGTGTCCAGCCGCGACCGCGTGCTGCCCAGCGAGGACGCCGACGCGGCCGAGGTGCTCGAGCAGGTGCTGGTCCGCCGCGGCATGACGGTGCTGTCGAAGTCGCGCATGGAGTCGGTGACCCGCAACGGCGACGAGGTGACCGTGCGCCTCACCGACGGCCGCGAGGTCGTGGGCTCCCACTGCCTCCTCGCGCTCGGCTCGGTGCCCAACACCGCCGACCTGGGCCTCGAGGACGCCCGGATCCACACCGACGACGGCGGCTTCGTGAAGGTCGACCGGGTCTCGCGCACCACCGCCCGTGGGGTGTACGCCGCCGGTGACTGCACCGGCGTGCTGATGCTCGCCTCCGTCGCCGCGATGCAGGGCCGGATCGCGATGTGGCACTTCCTCGGTGACGCGGTCGCGCCGCTGGACCTCAAGAAGGTCGCCTCCAACGTCTTCACCGCGCCCGAGATCGCCACCGTCGGGTGGAGCCAGGCGGCTGTCGAGGCGGGGGAGATCGAGGCCGATGTCGTGATGCTCGGGATGTCGGGCAACGCCCGCGCCAAGATGCAGGGCGTCCGCGACGGCTTCGTCAAGCTGCTGTGCCGCCCCGGCACGGGCATCGTCGTCGGCGGGGTGGTGGTCGGTCCGCGCGCCAGCGAGCTGATCCACCCGGTGTCCATCGCGGTCGCCGAGTCGCTCACCGCCGACCAGCTCGCGCAGGCGTTCACCGTCTACCCGTCGATGACCGGGTCGATCGCGGAGGCGGCCCGGCGGCTGCACCGGTTCACCGACTGACGACCCCCGCGGGTCCGCCTCCGGCCGGTCGGGTCAGGTCGTCAGGACGACGACGAGGTCCCCTCCCTCGACCTGTTGGGTCCCGGTGAAGGCCAACCGCTCGACCGTGCCGGCGACCGGCGCGGTGATGGCCGCCTCCATCTTCATCGCCTCGATCGTGGCGAGGGTCGCGCCGGCCTCGACCTGCTGACCCTCCTCCACGGCCAGGGTGACGACGCCGTCGAACGGAGCGGCGACGTGGCCGGGCACCGAGGTGTCGGCCTTCTCCTGGGCGGGGACCTCGGAGGCGACCGAGCGGTCCCGCACCGCCACGGGGCGGAGCTGGCCGTTGATCGTGCACATCACGGTGCGGAACCCGCGCTCGTCGGGCTCGCTGACCGCCTGCAGCCCGAGCAGCAGGGTCTTGCCCTCCTCGAGTCGCACCTGGTGCTCCTCGCCGGCGCGCAGGCCGTAGAGGTAGTCCAGGGTCGGGAGCACCGACAGGTCGCCGTACTTCTCGCGCGCCTCGAGGAAGTCCCGTGTGGGGCCGGGGAAGAGCAGCTCGTTGAGCGTCGCGCGCCGGTCGCGCTCGAGCCCGGCGGTCTGCTCGTCGGTCAGCTCGCTCTCGGCGCTCCGGGTCGTGCGGCCCTCGAGCGCCTTGGTGCGGAACGGCTCGGGCCAGCCGCCGGGCGGGTCGCCGAGCTCGCCGGAGAGGAACCCGATGACCGAGGCCGGGATGTCGTAGTTGCCGGGGTTCTCCTCGAAGTCGTCCGGGTCGGCGCCGACGGCGACCAGGTGCAGCGCGAGGTCGCCCACCACCTTCGACGACGGCGTCACCTTCACGACGTTGCCGAGGATGCGGTTCGCCGCGGCGTACATGTCCTCGATCTGCTCGAACTTCTCGCCCAGCCCGAGCGCGATCGCCTGTTGGCGCAGGTTCGACAGCTGCCCGCCTGGGATCTCGTGGGTGTAGACCCGCCCGGTCGGGGCGGGCAGCCCGGACTCGAACGGCGCGTACACGCGGCGGGTCGCCTCCCAGTAGGGCTCGAGCGCATTGACCGCGTCGAGGGAGAGGCCGGTGGCCCGGTCGGTGAAGTCGGTGGTCGCCACCAGCGCCGAGAGGGCCGGCTGGCTGGTGGTGCCGGCCACCGCGGCGCAGGCGGCGTCGACCGCGTCGACCCCGGCGTCGATGGCGGCGAGCAGGGTGGCCAGCTGACCGCCGGGGGTGTCGTGGGTGTGCAGGTGCACCGGCAGGTCGAAGCGCTCGCGGAGCGCGGTCACCAGCGTCCGCGCCGCGGGTGCCCGTAGCAGTCCGGCCATGTCCTTGATCGCCAGCACGTGCGCACCGGCGTCGACGATCCGCTCGGCCAGCCGCAGGTAGTAGTCGAGCGTGTAGAGCTGCTCGCTCGGATCCGACAGGTCGCCGGTGTAGCACAGCGCGACCTCGGCGACGGCCCGTCCGGTCGAGCGCACCGCCTCGATCGCGGGCCGCATCTGCTCGACGTCGTTGAGGGCGTCGAAGATCCGGAACACGTCGATGCCGGTCTCGGTGGCCTCCTGGACGAACGCTTCGGTGACCGCGGTCGGGTACGGCGTGTAGCCCACCGTGTTGCGACCGCGCAGCAGCATCTGCAGGCAGATGTTCGGCACGGCCTGCCGCAGCGCCGCGAGCCGCTCCCACGGGTCCTCGGAGAGGAACCGCAGCGCCACGTCGTACGTCGCCCCGCCCCACGCCTCCACGCTCCACAGCTGCGGCGTCGTCCGGGCCACGTGGCCGGCGACCGGCAGCAGGTCGCGGGTGCGCACCCGGGTCGCGAGCAGCGACTGGTGGGCGTCGCGGAAGGTGGTGTCGGTGACCGCGACGCCCGCCTGCGCACGCAGGCGCCGGGCGAACTCCTCCGGGCCGGTCTGCAGCAGCAGCTGACGGGTGCCGTCGGGCGCGGGCACGGAGAGGTCGATCTCCGGCAGCTTGCGCGCGGGGTCGATCGAGACCGGGGCGGCGCCGTGGGGCTGGTTGACCGTCACGTCGGCGAGGTAGTTGAGCAGCCGGGTGCCGCGGTCGCCCGGCGCCCGGGCGGCGAGCAGGTGCGGGTGCTCCTCGATGAAGGACGTCGTCACCCGGCCCGCGCGGAAGTCGGGGTCGTCGAGGAGCGCCTGCAGGAAGGCGATGTTGGTCGCGACGCCGCGGATGCGGAACTCCGCTACCGCGCGCCGGGCCTTCTCGACCGCCTTCTCGTGGGTGCGGCCCCGGCAGGTCAGCTTGGCGAGCATCGAGTCGAAGTGCGCGCTGACCTCGGCACCGGTGTAGGTGGTGCCGCCGTCGATCCGGACGCCGGCGCCGCCCGGCGAGCGGTAGGTCGTGATCTTGCCGGTGTCGGGGCGGAACCCGTTGGCCGGGTCCTCGGTGGTGATCCGGCACTGCAGGGCCGCGCCGCGCAGGACGATCCCGTCCTGCGACAGCCCGAGGTCGGCCAGGGTCGCGCCCGCGGCGATCCGCAGCTGCGACTGCACCAGGTCGACGTCGGTGACCTCCTCGGTCACGGTGTGCTCGACCTGGATGCGGGGGTTCATCTCGATGAACACGTAGTTGCCCTGCTCGTCGAGCAGGAACTCCACCGTGCCGGCGTTGCGGTAGCCGATCGACTCGGCGAACCGCACCGCGTCGGCGCACATCCGCTCGCGCAGCTCGGGGGCGAGGTTCGGGGCGGGGGCGATCTCGACGACCTTCTGGTGGCGCCGCTGCACGGAGCAGTCGCGCTCGAAGAGGTGGATGACGTTGCCCTCGCCGTCGGCGAGGATCTGCACCTCGATGTGGCGGGGGTTCACCACGGCCTGCTCGATGAAGACGGTGGCATCGCCGAAGGCGCCCTCGGCCTCGCGCATGCAGGTCTCGACCGCCTCGCGCAGCTTCGCCCCGTCCGGCCCGGGCTCGTCGACTCTCCTCATCCCGCGCCCGCCGCCGCCGGCGACGGCCTTGACGAACAGCGGGTACGGCAGGTCGGCGGCCGCCTCCACCAGCGCGTCGGCGTCGGTGCTGGGCTCGACGCTGGCCAGCACGGGGACCCCGGCCGCCTTGGCCGCCGCGATGGCGCGGGCCTTGTTGCCGGTCAGCTCCAGCACCTCGGCGGTGGGGCCGACGAAGGTGATGCCGGCGTTGGCGCAGGCCTCGGCCAGGTGGGGGTTCTCCGACAGGAAGCCGTAGCCCGGGTAGACGGCGTCGGCGCCGGCGCGGACCGCGGTCGCCACGATCGCCTCGGGGTCGAGGTAGGCCCGGACGGGGTGGCCCCGCTCGCCGATCTCGTACGCCTCGTCGGCCTTGAGGCGGTGCTCGGACCACCGGTCCTCGTACGGGAAGACTGCGACGGTCTTCGCGCCCACCTCGTACGCCGCCCGGAACGCCCGGATCGCGATCTCGCCGCGGTTGGCGACCAACACCTTGGAGAACATGGGCCGAGGCTAATGCGGACCCCGGGACCGCCCGGAGCGGCCCCAGCATGTGGGCCGGGTCAGCGGGTGTGCAGCCGGCCGATGAGGTCGGGGTGCAGCGCGCCGTACCCGGTGGAGGCCCACGGCTCGGCGTCGGTCTCGAAGTAGTGGACCGGACGGCCGCGCCGCTCCACGTCGAGGACGTCGGGCGTGCGGCCGGCCTTCAGCGCCGCCCGGCAGGCGGAGCACACCGGGACCTCCACCTGGCGGCCACCGGACTCCACGACCGAACGGTGGATGCGGCCCTCGTGGAGCGGGTGCAGGTAGCACCGCGCTGCCGGGACGAACGGCTTCCCGGCGGTCGCGGCGGCGAGGGCCCGCCGGCCCCGCTCGGCCAGGACGATCGCCCCGACGACGTCGAGCACGTCGCGTTCGGGCCGGCGCAGCACGCGCTGGGCGCCCTCGTGGTGGTCGAGCGCCTGCTGCCAGGCCGCGGCGTCGTGGCGTACGGGATCGATCTCGGCCTCGTCGATCGCCTCCCCGAGCGCCAGCACGTCGACGTCGGCGCGGCGCTCCAGGGCGCTGTCGCGGGCGGCGCGGACGTTGGCCACGACCGACTCCGGCAGCTGCAGCACCCGGCCCCGGCGAGCGCGGCGTCGCCACCACACCACCACGGCGAGCAGGGCCAGGAGTGCGCCGACCCCGGCGCCGACGAGCGCCTCGTTGCCGTCGTCGGCGTACGGCGACCCCGAGGTGCTCGAGGTGCCCGGCGAGTCGAAGGTCGGCACGACCTCGGCCTCGTAGGCCTCCTTAGCGGCGGTGGGGTCGGCGAGCAGCCCGGCCAGCTCGACGAAGTAGGCGCCGGTGTCGGCGACGAGTCCGTCGTCGTCCTCGTGCCGGTGGTCGGCGACCGCGATCGCGGGGTGGTCGCGGTTCTCGCTGCCCCAGGAGCGGCTCTGCACCAGGAAGCGCTCGGGGCCGCCGTAGAACTGCGGGGCGAGGTAGAAGCCGTCCTTGTCGGAACGGTCGTGCAGGCGGGTCAGCAGCTCGGCGGGGTCACCCCCGAAGGGGTCGCTGTCCTGCAGGTCGTGGAGGACGAAGTAGGTCGGGACCTCCATCGCGGCCAGCTGGTCGGAGATCGCCGCGACGTCGGCCCCGTCGACGCGCTCGCGCAGGCTGGGGGCCACCCAGACGCCGTCGGTGTCGAGCGCCGCCTGGATCTCGGCGAGCACCGCCTCGGCGTCGCGTGCGGAACCGGTCATCGCCATCCTCCGATCATCCTGAACGGCCGCCCCACGAGCAGCCGACCCACGCCGATGAGGAGCAGGACGACCGGGATGCCGACCGCGCCGAGCAGGAGTCCGGCGGCGACCGCTCCGCCGCGGCCGCCCCAGTAGGAGAACTCCTCGGTGGTGTAGCGCTCCCGGGTGGCCTCGGGCAACGCGGCGATCAGCTCCTCGAGCCGCCGGACCAGGTCGCCGCGGGCCTCGGGCAGCTCGTAGGTGCGGACCACGTGTGTGGTCAGCGTGCTGCGGACGTGCAGGTCGCCGGGACCGCCGAGCAGCACGTAGACCGCCTCCTCGCCGGCCACGCGGGCGAGCTGATGGACGGCCCGGACGCCGTTGCCGTAGCCGGCCTCGCGGCTGCCGTACCACGCCGCGATCCGCACCGGGACCTCCGAGTCCGATGCCAGCTCCTCGAGCCGAGCCTCCGCCTCGGCGGGGATCCACCGCCGCGCGTCGACGGCGACGAAGACGGGATCCTCGCGCAGCGCCGCCGCGGCGGTCGCGACCCGGTCGCCCGGCTCCCGGTCGTCGGGGATCCGCGCCTCCTCGAGCCAACCCCACCCGTGGCCGACCAGCAGGCCCACGAGCACCGCCGCGACCACGGCGCCCACCAGGGACAGCAGCCGCGACCTCATCGCCGACCCCGCTCCAGGACCCTGCTCGCCGTCGTGTCGTCCAGGGCCCCGAAGCCGGTGCGCGCCCAGACCGATCGCCCCTCGTAGTAGGGGCGCAGTCGGCCCCGGGTCGGCACCTCCAGCGCGCGCGGCGCTGCCCCGTCGCGGGCCCGGGCGGTGCACGCGGCGCATGCGGGGACGGTCGCGCGCCCGATCGGCACCGTGTCCTCGGCGGCCCCGTGCCGGGGGTCGAAGAAGCACGGGCGGTACGGCGACGCGGGGTCCTGCAGGAGCGCGATGCCCTGGCGGGCGAGGACCTCGGCTCCGAGCAGGTCGAGCACGTCGGGGGAGTCGGTGAGGGAGCGCGCTGCGCGCAACCGGTCCTGGGCGGCGGCCCACGTCTCGACGGAGGTGTCCGCGCGCGCCAGGTCGCGCTCGAGCCGCGCGACGGCCCGGCGGGCGATATCGCGACGGGTGTCGCGCTGGCGCGTCAGGGCCGCGCGCGCATCCTGCTGGCGACCGCGCCACGCCGCGGCGGCCCGCAGCAGGCGCCAGGCGACGACCAGCGTGATGACGGCCGCGGTGAGGCCGGCGACGAAGTCGGTGAGCGGTTCGCTGCGGGCGTCGTCGGCGAAGAGCGGCTCGACCTGGGTGCCGGCCAGCCACGGCTCCCCGGTGACCAGGTCGAACAGCTCCTCGTCATCGGGCGCCCCACCCCCCGCGAGGGTGAGCTCGACCGCGGCCCAGCCGGCCGAGGACACGTGCACGTCGGAGTTGGCGTCGTCGTCGCGGACGTCGTCGAGGAAGTCGCTCAGCCGGGACTGCAGCTCGTCGCGCACGGCGAAGGAGTCGTACCCGAGGGTCTGATCGTCGAGCGGGACGTCGTAGCCGATGGCCGCCATGATGCTGGTGTCGGTCTGGACGACGTAGAGCCCCGGCTCGTCGAGCTGCGCGTGCAGCTTGCGGGCGAGGTCCTCGTTGGGCCGGTCGGTGGCGAGGTCGTCGGTGGGGCGCCGGACCAGCGCGACGTAGACCGGGAAGTCGAGCTCCCCGGCGAGCTCGGTCAGCCCCGCGTGGACCTCGGCGGTCCGGCCGTTGCCCAACGCGGTCTGCACGACGATGGGGTCCTCGCGCAGCGCAGCGGCGATCTCGGCGACCGTCTCGGCCGCGTCGACCCGGTCCTGCGATCCGCCCGTCCCAGCCCCTGTCACAGCCCTGTCACTGCCCTGTCACCGCCCCCGTCGCCCCGTCACCGCCGGCCGCGTGGGTGGCCGGCGGTGGGTGGCTAGTCCTTCAGCTCGCAGATGACGGCACCGTTGTTGACCGTCGCGCCGACCTCGGCGGCCAGCCCGGTCACCGTGCCGGCCTTGTGGGCCTTGAGCGGCTGCTCCATCTTCATCGCCTCGATGACGACCACGACGTCGCCCTCGGCGACCTCCTGGCCCTCCTCGACCGCGATCTTGACGATGGTGCCCTGCATCGGCGAGGTGACCGAGTCGCCGGTCGCCGCGGAGGCCGCCTTGCGACCGCCGGCGCGCTTGGCCTTCTTGGCGCCACCGCCGCCGTTGCCGGCCGCGGCCAGACCGGCCGGCAGGACGACCTCCAGCCGGCGGCCGCCGACCTCGACGGTCACGCTCTGGCGCTCCTCGGCCTCGGGCGCCTCGGCCCGCTCGCCGGCGTACGGCGGGATCTGGTTGTCGAAGTCGGTCTCGATCCAGGTGGTGTAGACGTCGAAGGAGCCCTCGCCCGACGGGTTCGAGGAGGCGACGTACGCCGGGTCCTCCAGCACCGCGCGGTGGAACGGGATCACCGTCGGCATGCCGTCGACCTCGAACTCCGCGAGCGCCCGGCGGGCCCGCTCGATGGCCTGGGTGCGGTCGCGGCCGGTGACGATGAGCTTGGCGACCAGGGAGTCGAACGCCCCGGGGACGGTCTCCCCGGTCTCGTAGCCGCCGTCGACCCGGACGCCGGGGCCCGACGGGGGCGACCAGCGGGTCAGGGTGCCGGGGGCGGGCATGAAGTTGCTGCCGGCGTCCTCGGCGTTGATCCGGAACTCGAGGGAGTGACCGCGGATCTCGGGGTCGTCGTACCCGAGCTCCTCACCGGCCGCGATGCGGAACATCTCGCGGACCAGGTCGATCCCGGTGACCTCCTCGGTGACCGGGTGCTCGACCTGCAGGCGGGTGTTGACCTCGAGGAACGAGATGGTGCCGTCCTGGCCGACGAGGAACTCGCACGTGCCGGCACCGACGTAGCCCGCCTCGCGCAGGATCGCCTTGGAGGACTCGTAGAGCCGGGCGACCTGGTCGTCGGTGAGGAACGGCGCCGGCGCCTCCTCGACGAGCTTCTGGTGCCGGCGCTGCAGCGAGCAGTCGCGGGTCGAGACGACCACGACGTTGCCGTGCTGGTCGGCCAGGCACTGGGTCTCGACGTGGCGGGGGCGGTCGAGGAACTTCTCGACCAGGCACTCGCCGCGGCCGAACGCGCCGGTCGCCTCGCGCACGGCGGACTCGAACAGGTCGGGGATCTCCTCGAGGGTGCGCGCGACCTTCAGGCCGCGGCCGCCGCCGCCGAAGACCGCCTTGATCGCGACCGGGAGACCGTTCTCCTTCGCGAACGCGACGACCTCGTCGGCGTCCTTGACCGCGTCCTTGGTGCCCGGGGCCAGCGGCGCGTCGGCCTTCTGGGCGATCTGCTTGGCCTTGGCCTTGTCGCCCAGCGCCTCGATCGCCTCCGGCGGGGGACCGATCCAGATCAGTCCGGCGTCGATGACCGCGCGGGCGAAGTCGGCGTTCTCCGCCAGGAAGCCGTAGCCGGGGTGCACCGAGTCGGCGCCCGTACGCCGGGCGACGTCGATGATCTTGTCGATGGCCAGGTAGGAGTCGCCGGGCGTCGCCCCGTCGAGGCTGTGCGCTTCGTCGGCCAGCCGCACGTGGATGGCGTCGCGGTCGGGCTCGGCGTACACCGCCACGCTGCCGATGCCGGCGTCCTTGCAGGCCCGGATGATCCGCACCGCGATCTCGCCGCGGTTGGCGATCAGGACCTTGTGCAGCGGCTTTACCTCGGGCACGGACGTCTCCTCGGAAGGTTCAGGTGGCGCTGGGCGGAGCAAGCGCGGAACACGGGGAGTGTAGGGCCGTGACCGCCCGCCGGACGCGTGGGGTTCGGCACGCGGGACAGGCCCGCGGCGCAGGGGGTGCGCGCGGACGGGCGCTGCGGGCACTAGCCTGGGCGGGTGGGCACCCGCTGGAGTCGGCTCCTCGCCGAGGGCGGTCGCTTTCTCGTGGTGGGCGGGGTGGCGACCGTGGTCGCGCTCATCATCTTCAACCTGCTGGTGCACGGTCTGGGCAACTGGTACGACCCTCCACTGCGTGGCAACGCCATCGCCGGCTACGTCCTGGGCCACACGGTCGGCATGGTCATCAGCTACACCGGCAACCGGGTCTATGCCTTCCGCGAGCGCGAGACGGTCCACGCCGACGGCGGGGTGGCGCTGTTCTTCGTCATCAACGTGGTGACGATGGCGCTGCCGGTCGCCTGCCTGTGGTTCACCCACGAGGTGCTCGGCCTCGACAGCGCGCTGTCGGACAACGTCGCCGCCAACCTCGTCGGGCAGCCCATCGGGCTCGTGGCGCGGTTCTACCTGTTCCGCCGGCTGGTGTTCCGCCGCCCGGTGCAGCTGCTGCACATGAACCTGCCGCCCGAGGTGGTCGAGGAGATCGAGCATCCCGAGGGCGAGCCGGGGCCGCCCGCGCCCCTGCCCGACGCCGCTAGTCGCGAGCGGGAGTCCTCCATACGTCGGTCCAGCTGAGCCCCAGGTCGGCGAGCAGGCGCCGCAGCAGCGGCAGGCTCACGCCGACCACGTTGTGGTGATCGCCCTCGATCCGGGTGACGAACGCGCCACCGAGTCCGTCGACGGTGAACGCCCCCGCCACGTGCAGCGGCTCGCCGGTGGCGACGTACGCGGCGATCTCGGCGTCGGTGACGTCGGCGAAGTGCACGGTGGTGGCCGCGGCGGCGCCGGCGTCGGCACCGGCGCGGTTGTCGACCAGCCAGTGACCGGTGTGCAGCACGCCCGTACGACCGCGCATGCGTCGCCACCGGGCGGTCGCCTCGGCGGCGTCGGCGGGCTTGCCGTGGATCTCACCGTCGAGCTCCAACACCGAATCGCAGCCGAGGACCACCGCGTCGGCCTGCTCCGGCAGGGCGGCGACCGCGACGGCCTTGAGCCGTGCGAGCTCGAGGGCCAGCGCCGCGGGACCGGCCGCCTCGACGCCGGACTCGTCGACGCCGGAGACCACGACCCGCGGGTCGGCCCCGGCGGCCCGTAGGGTCGCCAGCCGCGCCGGCGACGCCGAGGCGAGCACGAACCGGTCGGCCAGGCCGGGGCTGTCGGGGGAGGGGCTCACAGGCGGGCGAGCGCGTCGCGGAGCGGGTCGAGCCCGAGCGAGCCGAGGTCGAGCGCGGCGCGGTGGAACGCGGCGAGGTCGAAGGCGTCACCCCGGCGGGCGCGGGCGTCCTCGCGGGCCTGCAGCCAGATGCGCTCGCCGACCTTGTAGGAGGGCGCCTGGCCGGGCCACCCGAGGTAGCGCTGCACCTCGAAGCGGAGCTCGGGCTCCGACATCCGGCTGCGGGCGAGCATGAACTCCAGCCCGAGCTCGGGGGTCCACCGCTCGCCGACGTGGAAGCCCCACGGGTTGGCCGGGATCTCCAGCTCCAGGTGCATCCCGATGTCGACCACGACCCGGGCGGCGCGGAAGGCCTGCGCGTCGAGCATGCCGAGCTTGTCGCCGGGGTCGTCGAGGTAGCCCAGCTCGTCCATCAGCCGCTCGGCGTACAACGCCCAGCCCTCGCCGTGGCCGGAGACCCAGCACAGCAGGCGCTGCCAGCGGTTCAGCTGCTCGGTGCGGTAGGCCGTCTGCCCGATCTGCAGGTGGTGGCCGGGGACGCCCTCGTGGAAGACGGTGGTCACCTCCCGCCAGGTGCTGAAGGAGTCCTGGCCGGCCGGCACCGACCACCACATCCGGCCCGGACGGCTGAAGTCCTCGCTGGGGCCGGTGTAGTAGACGCCGCCGTCGTCCGTGGGCGCGATGCAGCACTCGATGCGGCGGACCGGCTCGGGGATGTCGAAGTGGGACTCGGCGAGCTCGGCCAGGGTGCGGTCGGCCAGGTCCTGCATCCAGTCGCGGAAGGCGTCCTTGGAGGTGAAGACGCGCCCGGGCTGGGCGTCGAGCGCGGCGACCGCGTCGTCCAGGCTCCCGCCGGGGACGATCAGGTCGACCACCCGGTCGCGGTCGGCGTCCAACCGGGCGAGCTCCTCCCAGCCCCACGCGTAGGTCTCGTCGAGGTCGACGCTCGCGCCGAGGAAGTAGCGCGAGTGCAGGGCGTAGAGGTCGCGGCCGACGGCCTCCTTCTCGGGCGCCCGGGCCGCGAGGTCGTCGGCGAGGAACCGGCCGAGGTCGGCGACCGCCTGCGACGCGGCCGCGGCGTTGGCGCTCAACTGCGCCGCCAGCGCCGCGGGCACGTTCGCCTCCCGGGCCGTGGTGGCCAGGCCGCGGAAGAAGTCACTTCCGCCGGTCCCGGACCCGGTCCAGCTGCGGGTCTGGGCAGCGACCTGCAACAGCTGCGGCCGCGCGGACACGTGCCCCTTGTCGGCCTCGGCGAGCAGCGTGGTGCGGTAGCCCTCGAGGGCCTCGGGGATCGCGGCCAGCCGCGCGTCGACGGCCGCCCACCCGGCCTCGGTGGAGGTGTCCATGAGGTCGAAGGCCTCGCGGATGCTGTGCAGGTCGCTGGTGATGACCGAGATCCGGGACGCGGTGACCCCGGCGTCGTACAACTCCAGCTCGAGCTCGTTGCGCTCGAGGAAGGCCTCCTTGGCGACCTGCTCGCGCTCGTCGACCGGGTCGGCGGCGCGCACCGCGGCCACGGCGCGGCGGGTGAGCTCGGCGCGCGCGGTGTACCCGTCGGGGGAGAGATCGGGGAGGCGGTGATCGTGCCCGGCGATGCCGACCTCGGTTGCGGTCAGCGGATCGAGCACCACGAGCTCGGTGACGAACTGCTCGCTGAGCGCGTCCACGGGACGGGAGGTGTTCTCGTTCACCGGGCCACTGTAGGTGCGGGAACGGTGACGCGCATCGCAGCCCCGGATCGGCGCCGGTCCCGTAGCATCGCGGCGTGGATGATGCACCCATCGGGATCTTCGACTCCGGGTTCGGGGGTCTCACCGTGGCGCGAGCGGTGATCGACCAGCTCCCGCACGAACCGGTGCTCTACCTGGGCGACACCGCCCGGCAGCCCTACGGACCCAAGCCCATCGGGGAGGTCCGGGAGTACGCGCTGGAGTGCCTCGACCACCTGGTCGCCCAGGGTGTGAAGGCGCTGGTCATCGCCTGCAACTCCGCCTCCGCGGCGGTGCTGCGCGACGCGCGGCAGCGTTACCCGGTGCCGGTCGTCGAGGTGATCCACCCCGCGACCCGGCGCGCCGTGGCGGCGAGCCGGACCGGCCGCATCGGGGTGATCTGCACCCAGGCGACGGCGGAGTCGCTGGCGTACGAGGACGCCTTCACCGCCGCACCCCACGTGCAGCTCTCCACCCGGGTCTGCCCGCGGTTCGTCGAGTTCGTCGAGGAGGGGGTGACCAGCGGGCCCGAGCTGGTCGCGGTCGCCCACGAATATCTCGATCCGCTGATCTCGGAGGGCATCGACACCCTCGTGCTCGGGTGCACCCACTACCCGCTGCTGACCGGAGTCATCTCGCTGGTGCTGGGCGACCAGGTCACCCTGGTCTCGAGCGCGGAGGAGACCGCGAAGGACGTCTACCGCACGCTGGTGCGGGTCGGGCTGGAGCGGGACCCTGCACGATCCGCGCCCGTGCATCGGTTCCTCACCACCGGTCGCCCCGAGGAGTTCGCCCGCATCGGCCGGCGCTTCCTGGGGCCAGAGCTCCAGCAGGTCGACCAGCTCACCCAGCAGGCGGTGTGGGCCTGATGCGGTTGACCGTGGTCGGCTGCGCCGGCTCCTTCCCCGGCCCCGACTCGCCGGCGTCGTGCTACCTGCTCGAGGCCGAGCACGAGGGCCGCACCTGGCGGGTGCTGC
>JAJUGK010000040.1 GCA_029268205.1 Nocardioidaceae bacterium | reverse complement strand
GAGGTGCGACTGTCCGAGGACGACCTGCGCGAGGTCGACAAGATCATCGTCATCGCCTGCGGCACCTCCTTCTACGCGGGCCTGGTGGCCAAGTACGCCATCGAGCACTGGACCCGGATCCCGTGTGAGGTCGAGCTGGCCTCGGAGTTCCGCTACCGCGACCCGATCCTCACCCGCGACACGCTCGTGGTGGCGATCAGCCAGTCCGGCGAGACCGCCGACACGCTGATGGCGATCCGCTACGCCCGGGCCCAGCGGGCCAAGGTGCTGGCGATCTGCAACTCCAACGGCTCGACGATCCCGCGCGAGTCCGACGCGGTGATCTATACCCACGCCGGGCCGGAGATCGGGGTGGCCTCCACCAAGGGGTATCTCACCCAGCTCATCGCCTGCTACCTGCTCGGCCTCTACCTCGCCCAGGTGCGCGGCACCCGCTTCGGCGACGAGATCGCGACGATCGTGCGCGAGCTGGAGACGATGCCGGCCCACATCCAGTCGGTGCTCGACAAGTCCGAGGAGATCTACGCCCTCGCCCGGGAGTACGTCGACGCCAGCTCGGTGCTGTTCCTGGGCCGGCACGCGGGCTACCCGGTCGCGCTCGAGGGCGCGCTGAAACTCAAGGAACTGGCCTACATCCACGCCGAGGGCTTCGCCGCCGGCGAGCTCAAGCACGGCCCGATCGCCCTCATCGATGACGGCCTGCCGGTGTTCTGTGTCGTCCCCCCGCGTGGTCGCGACCAGCTCCACGACAAGATGATCAGCGGGATCCAGGAGGTCAAGGCGCGCGGTGCCACCGCGATCTGCCTGGCCGAGGACGACGACGACGAGATCACGCCGTACGCCGACCGGCTCATCCGGCTGCCCAAGGTCTCCACCCTGTTGCAGCCGTTGCTCTCGGTCGTCCCGCTGCAGCTGTTCGCCTGCGAGCTGGCCACCCTGCGCGGCCACGACGTCGACCAGCCGCGCAACCTGGCCAAGTCCGTCACCGTCGAGTGACGGCCCGCTGATGGCGATCGTCGGGGTCGGCATCGACGTGGTCGACATCGACCGCTTCGCCGCCACCCTCGAACGCACACCGGCGATGCGGACCCGGCTGTTCACCGCCGGCGAGCGTCACCTCGGCGTCGCCTCACTGGCGGCCCGGTTCGCGGCCAAGGAGGCGGTCGCGAAGGCGCTGGGTGCGCCGGCCGGTCTGTCGTGGCTCGACGCGGAGGTCGTCTGCGAGGACTCCGGCCGCCCCCGGCTGGAGCTGCGCGGCACGGTCGCAGCGCGCGCAGCGGAGCTCGGGGTCGCCACCAGCCACGTGTCGCTCTCGCACGACGCCGGCATCGCCAGCGCGGTCGTCGTCCTCGAGTCCTGACCGCCGGAATAGGCTGACGCCCATGCGTGAGGCACACACCGTCGAGCAGGTGCGCGCCGCCGAGGACGAGGTGTTGGCGCGGGTCCCCGACGGAGCGCTGATGCAGCGCGCCGCCGGCGGCCTGGCGACGGCGATCGCGGACTTCCTCGGCCGGACGTACGGCGCCCGGGTGCTGCTCCTGGTCGGCGCGGGCAACAACGGCGGCGACGCGCTGTACGCCGGAGCCACCCTCGCGCGCCGCGGCGCGCAGGTCGAAGCGGTGCTGCTCGGGGGTGATCGCACCCACGCGGCGGGCCTGGCTGCGTACCGCTCGGCGGGCGGCCGGGTGGTCGAGGGCGCCCGGGTGCGGCCGGTCGACGTCGTGGTCGACGGGATCGTGGGCATCGGTGGCAGCCCCGGGCTGCGCGCGGAGGCGATGGCCGTGCTCGACCGGGTCTCGGCCCCCGTCGTGGCCGTCGACGTGCCCTCCGGCGTCGACGTCGACACCGGTGAGACGCCCGAGGCGCACGTCGTCGCCGACCTGACCGTCACCTTCGGCACCCACAAGCCCTGCCACCTCGTCGACCCGGCCGCGCAGGCGTGCGGGGTGGTTCATCTCGTCGACATCGGTCTCGACCTGCCGCGCGCCGACGTGGTCGCCCTGCAGGCGCCCGAGGTGCGGGCCCTGCTGCCGCGACCGGCTCCCGACGCCCACAAATACACCCGCGGCGTGGTCGGCCTGCGCGTCGGCTCGCGCTCCTACCCCGGGGCCGCGGTGCTCAGCGCGCTGGGCGCCTCCTGCGGCCTGGTCGGGATGGTCCGCTACGTCGGCAGCGCGACCGCTGAGGTGATCGCCGCGGTGCCCGAGGCCGTGGGCGCGGGTCGGGTGCAGGCCTGGGTCGTCGGCTCCGGGGGCGACGAGGAGGCCGCCGGCGCGCTGGCGGATGCGTTCGCCGACGAGGTACCGGTGCTGCTCGACGCCGACGCGCTGCGCCACCTCGACGCCCCGCCCCCGGTGCCGGCCCTGCTCACCCCGCACGCCGGCGAGCTGGCCGGCATGCTCGGGGTCGCCCGCGAGGAGGTCGAGGCGGCCCCGCTGCGGCACGCGCGGATCGCCGCCGACCGGTTCGCTGCGGCCGTACTGCTCAAGGGGCGCCGCACGCTCGTGGCCGAGCCGGGCGGTCGGGTCTACGTCAACACCACCGGTACGCCCTGGCTGGCCACGGCCGGCGCGGGGGACGTGCTCGGCGGGTTGTGCGGTGCGCTGATGGCCGCAGGCCTCGAGCCGGTGCTGGCGGGCGCGGTCGGCTCCTGGATCGCCGGTGCCGCCGCCTCGGAGATCGCTGCCGACGGACCGTTGACGGCCTCCCAGCTCGCCGCGGCGATCCCCGTCGCCGTACGCCGGTTGGTGGCGGCCGCCGACGCGCCGGGCGGAGTCCGGTGAGCGCCGTCCGTGCCGAGATCGTCGTCGACCTCGACGCGATCGAGGCGAACGTGCGGCACCTGGCCTCGGTGGCGGGCCCGGCGGCGATGATGACCGTGGTCAAGGCCGACGGGTACGGCCACGGGATGGTGCCGGTCGCGCGCGCCGCCCGGCGGGCCGGAGCGACCTGGCTGGGCGCGGCGGCGCTCGAGGAGGCGCTCGCGCTGCGCGAGGCCGGTGACACCGGGCGCATCCTGACCTGGCTGACCGTGCCGGGGGAGGACCTGACCCCCGGCGTCCGTGCCGACCTCGACCTGACGGCGTACTCGGTCGAGGAGGTCGCCCAGGTGCGTGCGGCCGCCCGAGCGGCCGGGCGTCCCGCGCGGCTGCAGCTGAAGGTCGACACCGGACTCTCGCGCGGGGGTGCGTCCCGGGCCGACTGGCCGCAGGTCGTCGCGGCGGCGCTCGAGGCCCAGGCCGCCGACGAGGTCCGGCTCACGGGCATGTGGTCGCACCTCGCGTGTGCCGACGACCCGGACCACCCCGCGAATGCCGCGCAGGAGGAGGTCTTCGCCTGGGCGGTGCGGGTCGCCGAGGAGGCCGGGGCGCGGTTCGAGGTGCGCCACCTGGCGAACTCCGCCGCGGCGCTCGTGCGGCCCTCGGCGCGCTGGGACCTGGTGCGCTGTGGCATCGCCGCCTACGGACTGAGCCCCGACCCCGCGCTCGGCACCGCCGCCGACCTCGGGCTGCGGCCGGCGATGACGGTGCGCACCCACCTGGCGATGGTCAAGCCGGTCGCCGCCGGCGAGAGCGTGTCCTACGGCCACACCTGGACGGCTCCGCGCGACACGGTGCTCGGCCTGGTGCCGCTGGGGTACGGCGACGGCATCCCCCGCCACGCCTCCTCCGGCCCCGACGGGGCGGGTGCGCCGGTCTGGGTCAACGGTCACCGGGTGCCGGTGCGCGGACGCATCTGCATGGACCAGTTCGTGGTCGAGCTCGGCGACCCGGCCCACGGCGGCGTCGCGGCCCGGCCCGGCGACGAGGTCGTGCTGTTCGGCCCCGGCGACCGTGGCGAGCCCAGCGCCCAGGACTGGGCCGACGTCGTCGGCACCATCGGCTACGAGATCGTGACCCGCATGCGCGGGCGCCAGCAGCGCCGCTACGTCGGCGCCCGGGTCGAGGAGGACACCCGATGAGCACCCTGCGCCGGATCGGCCTCGCCGCCGGTGGTGTGCTGGCCGCGCTGGGCGCTGCCGGCGTCGTGGCCGAGACCGCCCACACCCGGCGCCGCAACCGGCTGCGCGGCGACATCGACCGGCTGGGGTCGCTGCGGGGCGAGGTGCGCACGGTGGTCGCCGACGACGGGGTCGCGCTGCACGTCGAGGTCGACGAGCCGGCACAGTCCGCTCCGGGCGCCCCCACGCTGGTGCTCGCGCACGGCTACGCCCTCAACCTCGACTGCTGGCACCACCAACGCGCCTGGGCCCGCGAGGCCGGCATCCGCACCGTCCTCTACGACCAGCGCTCCCACGGGCGCTCGGCGCGCTCCGACGCCGACAACGCCACGATCGAGCAGCTCGGTCGCGACCTCGCCCGGGTGATCGCGGAGACGTGTCCCGGACCGGTCGTCCTCGCCGGCCACTCGATGGGCGGGATGACGATCCTGGCGCTCGCGGAGGAGCGGCCCGAGCTGTTCGGCGACACCGTCGTCGGCGTCGCGCTGGTGGCGACGACCGCCGGCGGGTTGAACCCGGGTCGGGTGCTGGCGCCCTTCCTGCCGCGCGATGTCAGCCGGCAGCTGGCACCGCGGGCGGTCGCGGCGTTGTCGCGCGTCCCAGCCGCGGTCGACATCGCCCGGCAGCGGGGCACCGAGCTCGGCACCCGGGTGGTGAGCCGCTTCGCGTTCGGCGACGCAGTCGATCCCGCCGCCGCGATCTTCGTCGACGAGATGCTCGCGCAGACGCCGTTCGAGGTGCTGGCGGAGTTCTTCGACAACTTCGGGCGGCTCGACAAGTTCACCGTCCTCGAGTCGCTCGCGCACGTGCCGACCGTCATCGTCGCCGGCACCCTCGATCGGCTCACCTCCGTCGGTCACTCGCGCAAGATGGCCGCCCGGCTGCCGACGGCCGAGCTCGTCGAGTGCGCGGGCGCCGGACACATGGTCATCCTCGAGCGACCCGACGAGGTCAACGCCGCGCTCGATCGGCTCCTGGCGCGGGCGGGGGAGCAGTGAGCGGTACCGGGATCCGCGTGCGGCGCGCGGAGCCTGCCGACGTCCCCGGCATCGTCGAGGTCATCCACACCGCCTTCGCGGCCCGGCCGGTGCTCGACCCGCCGTCCACGCAGCTGCAGGAGGACGCCGACTCGGTCGGGCGAGCCGTCGCGGGTGCGGGTGCGCTCGTCGCGCTCGCGCCGGACGACACGATCATCGGGACCATCCTCCTCGCCGACCACGGCGAGCGGCTCGGGCTGCACCGGGTCTCGGTGCTGCCCTCCCACCAGGGTGAGGGCGCGGCGGTCGCCATGGCCCGTGCCGCCGAGGCCGAGGCGTCCGCTCGCGGTCACGTCGGCACCGAGCTCGGGGCCCGGGTCGAACTCCCCCCCAACGTGGAGTTCTGGCGCCGGCTCGGGTACGCCGTCATCGACCGCGCCGGGCCGCACCTGACGATGGCCCGCGAGCTCCCGGTCGTGCTCGAGCTGGCGACCGCCGACGACACCCGCGCCGCGGGGGCGCGGCTCGCCGCACTTCTGCGCGCGGGCGACCTGGTGATCCTCACCGGCGACCTCGGGGCGGGCAAGACCACCTTCACCCAGGGGCTCGGCGAGGGCCTGGGCGTCCGCGGCCAGGTCACCTCGCCCACCTTCATCCTCGCCCGCACCCACCCGTCGCTCGGTGACGGTCCGGGCCTGGTGCACGTCGACGCCTACCGCCTCGGCGGCAGCGACGAGCTCGACGACCTCGACCTCGACACGGCGCTCGGGACCTCGGTCGCCGTCGTCGAGTGGGGCGAGGGGATGGCCGAGGCGCTCGCCGCCGACCGGCTCGAGATCACCCTGCGCCGCCGGCGCGGCAGCGAGTCAGTACCCGTCGCCGCCGACGACGACCTCGCCGACACCGACCCCCGCGAGCTGGTGGTCACGCCGGTCGGACCCCGCTGGGTCGGCGCGGGACTGGCGGCCGCCGTCCACGACGGGGTCGTCGGCCGCGCGAACTAGGCTCTGTCCTCGTGCTCCTCGCCCTCGACACCGCCACCCCCGACGTCACCGTCGCGCTGCGCGACGACGACCGCGTCGTCGCGACCGCCGGCGGTGACCACCCGATGCGCCACGGCGAGCAGCTCGCCCCGGCGATCGCGGAGGTGCTCGCCGCGGTCGACGCGACGCCGCGCGACGTCACCGCGATCGCGGTCGGCACCGGACCGGGACCCTTCACCGGCCTGCGCGTCGGCATCGTCACGGCGCGCACGATGGCCGCGGTGCTCGGGATCCCGACGTACGGCGTGTGCTCGCTCGACGTGCTCGCCGCGCAGGCCGCCGACGCCGGCGCGGTGGAGGGCCGGTTCCTCGTCGCCAGCGACGCGCGGCGCACGGAGGTCTACTGGGCGGCGTACGACGTGGCGGGGCCGGGCGCGGACGTGGTGCGTCTCGACGGGCCACACGTGGGCCCGGCGGCCGACCTGCCGGCCGAGCTGCGCGCCCTGCCGGTGGTCGGGGAGGGCGGCCGGCTCTACCCGGTCGCCTTCGGCGACGTCCGCGGTCCGGAGCGGCCCTCCGCCGCAGCCCTGGCCGAGGTCGTCGCCGCCGAGCGGGTCGCGCTGAGCGACCCCGAGCCGCGCTACCTGCGCCGACCCGACGCGGTCGAGCTCAGCGCCCGGAAGCGGGTCTCGTGAACGCCGTGCTCACCACGCTGCGCCCCGTGGTGGCCGACGACCTCCCCGCGCTCGCCACGCTGGAGCGTGCCTGCTTCGCCCAGGAGGCCTGGGACGAGACGTCGCTGCGCGCCGAGATCGCCGGCCCGGGCCGGCACCTGCGGGTCGCGACCGACGCCGCCGGGGCCGTGGTCGGCTATGTCGACGTGCTCGTCGCCGGCGACGTCGCCGACCTGCTGCGCATCGCCACCGATCCGGCCGTGCGGCGCTCCGGCGTCGCGACCGGGCTCCTCGACGATGCGGTCGCGCACGCAGCGGCGACCGGTGCCGACCGGATGCTGCTCGAGGTCAGCGACGCCAACGCGGGCGCGGTCGCGTTCTACGCCGCCCGCGGCTTCACACAGATCGATCTGCGCCCGCGCTACTACCGCGATGGCAGCGCCGCCCTGGTGCTGCAGCGCGCACTTCTTGGAGGACCGCAGTGACCGACGAGCCGCTGGTGCTGGGCATCGAGTCCTCGTGCGACGAGACCGGGGTGGGACTGGTGCGCGGCACCACCCTGCTGGCCGACGCCGTGGCCTCCAGCGTCGAGGAGCACGCCCGCTTCGGCGGGGTCGTGCCGGAGGTTGCCTCCAGGGCTCACCTCGAGGCGATGGTGCCGACCTTGGAGCGCGCGTGCGACGAGGCCGGCGTGAGCCTGTGGGACGTCGACGCGATCGCCGTCACCAGCGGCCCCGGGCTCGCCGGTGCCCTGCTCGTCGGCGTCGCCGCGGCCAAGGCGCTCGCGCTCACGCTCGGCAAGCCGCTCTACGGGGTGAACCACGTCGTCGGCCACGTCGCGGTCGACCAGCTCGAGCACGGTCCGCTGCCGCCCGAGTGCCTGGCGCTGCTGGTCTCCGGCGGCCACACCAACCTGCTGCGGGTCAGCGACATCGCCAGCGATGTCGAGGAGCTGGGCGGGACGCTCGACGACGCTGCGGGGGAGGCGTTCGACAAGGTCGCCCGGCTGCTCGACCTGCCCTACCCCGGCGGCCCGAGCATCGACGCCGTCGCCGCCGAGGGCGATCCCGCGGCGATCCGGTTCCCCCGGGGTCTGACCTCCCAGCGCGACCTCGAGCGGCACCGCTACGACTTCTCGTTCTCCGGCCTCAAGACCGCCGTCGCCCGGTGGGTCGAGGCGAAGGAGGCGGCCGGTGAGCCGGTGCCGGTGGCCGACGTCGCGGCGTCCTTCCGCGAGGCCGTGTGCGACGTGCTCACCCGCAAGGCGTTCGACGCCGCCAGGGCCCACGGCATCACCGACATGGTGGTCGGCGGGGGAGTGACCGCCAACGCGCGGCTGCGGGAGATGGCGGCCGTGCGCGCCGAGGCGGCCGGCGTACGGCTGCGCACCCCGCGCCCCCGGCTGTGCACCGACAACGGCGCGATGATCGCCGCTCTCGGCGCGGCCGTGGTCGCCGCCGGCCAGGAGCCCTCCGGCCTCGACCTGGCGGTCGACTCCTCGCTGCCGCCCTCCGAGGTCCGGGGCTGAAGCAGCGGCTGGGCTGACTGCTGGGCTGACTGCTGGGCGGACCGCGGCTCCCTCAGTGCGCCTGCGGGTGCAGGAGCGAGAGCCGGGGGACGGCGTTGGCGGCGTACGGCAGCACCTCGCTGACCAGCTCGACGGTGCCGTCGAGGTCGAGGCGCAGCACGGCGTACTCCGCGGGTTCCTCGCCGTCGCTCTGCTCGACGCTGATCAGCAGCGAGTCCGCGTCCTCCCAGGCCGACTGGATGATGGCGAACTGCAGACCCTGCGGCGGCACGAAGTCGACGACGGTCTCGCCCGTGGTCGCGTCGAGCACGGAGATGGTCGGGTCGCCGATGCCGCTGCGGTAGGCCGCGCCGGCGCTGAGGAAGCGACCGTCGGGGCTGAAGTCGAGCAGACCGTAGTCGCAGGTGCGCTCCCACGCCGGCTCGCCGGTGGCGACGTCGAGCACCGCGAAGCAGCCGGTGTTGTCGGCGAGCACGTCGACCTGGGCGGTGACCCGACCGGTCGCGGGGTCGAGGTCGGCGAATCCCTCGGGCGGGATCCCGACCGGCGTCACCGTGCCGTCGGGGGCGACCCGCCGGAGCTCGCGCGACTCCGCCGTGGTGGTCGGCTCGACCACCGTGATCACGTCGTCGCCGGAGAACGCCCGGGGGACGGTGTCGCCGTCGACCTCGGCGCGCCACTGCACCTCGCCGGCCTCGTCGGCCACGACCAGCTCGGCGCGGTCCGGCCCGGTCTCCCGGACCACGTACGCCGTACGCCCGGTGGCCGGGTCGTGGGCGGGTGCGGCGGAGGGGAACCCGTCGGCGGTGGTGCCGTCGGCATCGACGATCCAGCCGACCTCGCCCTCACCCTCGGCGTACCCCTGCACGAACCACCCGTCCCCGAGCGGCACCGCCTGCTGGGTGGTGCCGGGGTCGTCGATCTGCAGGTCGTCGCCGAGCTGCACGGTCCGACCGTCGATCACGAACCCGGTCGTGGTCGGCAGCTCACCGGGCGTGGCATCACGCAGGTCGAGCGGCACCTCGCGGCCGTACTCCAGTTGCACCACGTCGGGGTCGTCGATCGGGTCGTCGACGCGGGGGGCGTCGCGGTCGAGCAGCAGCGTGCCGGGCACCGCGGCGCCCGCGACGATCGCCAGTGCAGCCAGGCCGGTGCCGATGCGTCGACGGCGCCGGATGCCGCGGGCGGTGCTCTTGATGTCGTCCAGGCCGATCGGGGTGAGGTCCGGTCGGTCCGCCTGGGTGCGCAGCGTGCGCGCCAGGTCCATCTCGTCGAGGGGACTCATCGGGCCTCCTCCCCCTCTCGGTCGGTATCGGTCGGGTCGGATCGGTAGCCGGCCAGTGCGTCGGTCTCGGCGGCCCGGCCCCGCAGGGTCGCCAGCGCCCGGGAGGCCTGGGACTTCACCGTGCCGGGCGAGATCCCCAGCACGCGGGCGATCTCGGCCTCGCTCATGTCCTCGTAGTAGCGCAGCACCACGACGGCGCGCTGCTTGCGGGGCAGCGTCTGCACGAAGTTCCACAGCGCCGCCTGAAGTCCGTCGTCGGGGGCGTGGGTGTAGCCCTGCTCGGGCAGTGTCTCGCTGGCGTGCTCGCGGCGCTTCCACGCCCGGCGCCACAGCGAGTTGTGCTCATTGACCAGGATGCGGCGGACGTAGCCGTCGATCATCTGCTGGTCGCGCACCTTGTCCCACGACAGGTAGAGCTTGGCCAGGGCGGTCTGCACGAGGTCCTCGGCGGTGTGCGGGTCGCCCGAGAGCAGGTACGCGGTGCGCAGCAGCGACGGCTGGCGCGCGGCCATGTAGGCGGCGAACTCGGCATCCCGGTCCGCCCCCCGACCGCTCACCGTCCGATCGCTCCCGCCTGCCATGCCCACCTCCCGTACCGGTATGCCGGTCGTGGCGTCTCGAGCCTGCATCGGCCCCTCCATCCTTCCTGGTCCACCGGTCGGCGGACCAGCATCGAGACCAAGACGCAACGGGCGCGTCGCGGGTTGCATCGCCGGGGTCGGAGCCTCGCGTGCGTTGACTAGGGTTGCGGCAGCGGGGCTGACCAGCCCCGCGCAGAGCTTTGAGGAGGAGACGTGGCACAGCAGGTACGCGCGGTCGTCGCGCGCGCCAAGGGCGCGCCGGTGGAAGTGGTCACGATCAACGTTCCGGACCCGGGTCCGGGTGAGGCCGTGGTGAAGGTGCAGGCGTGCGGGGTGTGCCACACCGACCTGCACTACCGCGAGGGTGGGATCAACGACGAGTTCCCGTTCCTGCTCGGCCACGAGGCCGCCGGGGTCGTGGAGGCGGTCGGTGAGGGGGTGACCGCGATCGCTCCGGGCGACTTCGTCGTCCTCAACTGGCGGGCGGTGTGTGGTGAGTGCCGGGCCTGCAAGCGCGGTCAGTTGGAGTACTGCTTCGCCACGCACAACGCGACGCAGAAGATGACGCTGGCCGAGGGGCCGGACGCGGGCGCCGAGCTGTCGCCGGCGCTGGGCATCGGCGCGTTCGCCGAGAAGACCCTGGTCGCGGCCGGCCAGTGCACCAAGGTCGACGAGTCGGCGCGGCCGGCGGCGGTCGGTCTGCTGGGCTGCGGCGTGATGGCCGGCATCGGTGCGGCGATCAACACCGGCGGGGCGACCCGCGGCAAGTCGGTCGCGGTCATCGGCTGCGGTGGTGTCGGGGTGGCCTCGGTGGCCGGCGCGGCGCTGGCCGGGTCGAGCCCGATCATCGCGGTCGACATCGATGCCAAGAAGCTCGAGGCGGCCAAGAAGCTCGGCGCGACCCACACGGTCGACTCGTCCAAGGTCGACCCGGTCGAGGAGATCAAGCGGATCTGCGCCGAGACCTACGACGGCGCCGAGGGTGCCGACATCGTGGTCGAGGCGGTCGGGCGCCCCGAGACGTGGAAGCAGGCGTTCTACGCCCGTGACCTCGCCGGCACCGTCGTGCTCGTGGGGGTGCCCACGCCCGACATGCAGGTGCCCGAGCTGCCGCTGATCGACGTCTTCGGTCGCGGTGGTGCGCTGAAGTCGAGCTGGTACGGCGACTGCCTGCCCGAGCGTGACTTCCCGATGCTGGTCGACCTCTACCAGCAGGGTCGCCTCGACCTGGACGCCTTCGTCACCGAGGAGATCGGGATCGACGACATCGAGGCGGCCTTCGAGAAGATGCACCACGGTGACGTGCTGCGGTCGGTGGTGATCCTCAAGTGACCGCGCGCGTCGACCACACGATCACGTCGGGCACCTTCAGCCTCGACGGACAGACCTTCGACGTCGACAACAACGTCTGGGTCGTCGGCGACGACACCGAGTGCGTGGTGATCGACGCCCCGCACGACGTCGAGAAGATCATGGCGGTCGTCGGCGACCGCACGGTGCGCGCGATCCTGCTCACCCATGCCCACGACGACCACGTACGGGTCGCCCCGGCGCTGCGTGAGCGCACCCGGGCGCCGTTGCTGCTGCACCCCGACGACAAGCCGTTGTGGGAGCTCACGCATCCCGACGAGCTGTGGGACGCCGACCTGACCGACGGCCGCACCATCGAGGTCGGCGGGACGTCGCTGCAGGTGATCCACACCCCGGGTCACGCCCCGGGTGCGGTGTGCTTCTACGCACCCGACCTGGGGTGCGTGTTCACCGGCGACACGCTGTTCAACGGCGGACCGGGAGCCACGGGTCGCTCGTTCTCCGACGAGGACCTGATCAAGGCCTCCATCCGCACCCGGCTCTTCGCGCTGCCCGACGAGACGGTCGTCCACACCGGCCACGGTGACGACACCACCATCGGCGCCGAGAAGGCCACGCTCGGGGAGTAGCCCCGGCGACGTACGACCCGCAACGGTGTCGTCCGGTGTCACCGACTGGCACCGGACGACACCGTTGTCACGTCTCGGGACCAAAGGCCCCCGAACCAGGGCCCTCGGGATCGTGCCCCCGGGCCCTGCGGATTCCTAGGTTGGGGGAGCAGAGGGGAACCGACCTCCTCCCGACGGAAGGAACACACCATGCGCGCGGCACTCGACCGGCTCATCTCCTGGACCGGCATCCTGCTCGCCCTCGTCCTGCTCGTCGCCGGCGGGCTGCTCACCTGGGCGAACATGTTCATCGCTGACCAGGTCGACCAGCAGCTCTCCGACCAGGAGATCGTGATGCCGACCGAGGAGGCGATCGAGGCCGATGAGGCACTGACCGACGAGGATCGTGAGGTGCTGCGGGAGTTCGCCGGCACCCCGCTCGACGACGGTCCGAAGGCGAAGGCCTACGCCGACAACTACATCCTCAAGCACATGGAGGCCACCACCGGCGGCGAGACCTACAGCTCGCTCGGTGCCGTGCAGCGTGAGGCATGCGCCGACCCCGACAGCGAGGAGTGCGCCGAGGTAAACGCCCAGCGCGAGACGGCTTTCAAGGGCAACACCTTGCGGGGCCTGCTGCTCTACGGCTACGCGTTCGCCACGATGGGGACGATCGCCGGGTACGCCGCGATCGGTGCCTTCGTCGGGGCCGTCCTGCTGCTCATCCTCGCCGGACTCGGCCTGCGCCACGCCAAGCGTGCCGAGGACGAGCGCCGGGCCGGCGTCACCACGGCCTGACCCGCACCACCCCGCAGCCCCCGTCGACCACCCGGCCGGCGGGGGCTTCGCCGTACGCCTTCCCCGCGTAGTCCCCTACGTGAGCGTCGTCGGGAGTGCTGCGCGCGAACGCTCAGGTAGGGGAATATGCGGCGGGCGGGGTGGCGTGGCGTGGCGTCAGTCGAGGTCGTAGGCGAGGACGAGGCGGTAGCCCTCGTCGCTGTGGCCGGTCAGCGCCAGGTGCGCCTCGCCCCGCAGGCCGGTCAGGGCGCCGGTGCCGAGGCCCGGGACGACCCGCAGGTGCTCACGTACGCCCTCGGCGTCGTGCTCGCCGGTATGCACCAGCACGAAGCTGCCGTCGTGCCCGGCGAGGGACCCGGTGAAGCGTTGGAAGCCGACGGTCGGCGCGACGGCACCGTTGTAGGAGATCAGGTAGTCCACCTCGGAGGACCCCTCGAGATCGCCGGACCAGGTGTAGCGCACCCGGGCCCGGTTGAGGCCGCGGTCGGGGTAGTACATCTCGGGCGTGGCCTGCGTGCCGGTCCCGTCGATGTCGCAGATCAGCTCCTCGCTCCAGGACGCGACCTGGAAGGTCGCCTCGGCGCGGCGGGAGAACGCGGTGGGGCTGCTGGTGGTCGGGCTGGTGTCGGTGTGGTCGGTGTCGGTCGTCATGGACCCAGCGTCGGCTGCCGGAGCCGGCGGGGTCTTGCACAAACGCGTCAGAGCGGGGCGTCCGCACGGCCTACGGTGGATCCGTGGAGCGTGAGGGGTACCCGCAGGCGATCATCGGGCCGACCGTGCCCGACCTCGACGTACGTCGGATCGCCCCGGCGGAGCCGCTCGCCGAGCACGTCGACTACCTGTGGCGCGTCGCATGGCGGGTCGGGCCGGACGGGTACGCCCAGTCGGTCGTGCCGCAGCCCCGCGTCCACCTCGTGGCCGAGCACGGACCCTCGCCCCGCCTATGGGTGCACGGACTGAGCCGCCGCCGGTTCGTGCGGTCGCTGCACGGTGCCGGGTTCGCCCTCGGCGGGTCGTTCCACCCGGCGATGTTCGCCCCGGTGCTGCGCGGGGACGTCGGCGCGCTGGCCGAGCGGGTCCTGCCCGCAGGTGAGGTCCTCGGTGTCGACGACCGGCCGTACGCCGCGGCGATCCTCGCGGGGGAGCGCGACGACCTGGACGCGATGGTCGGGCACTGGGAGGACTATCTCGGGCGGGTCGGGTTCGCCCCCGACCCGCTCGCCGCGGAGCTGCGCGACCTGGTCGCCCTGGCCGAGCGCGACCCCCGGCTCACCCGGGCCGAGGACCTCGCGGCGCACGCCGGGGTCAGCCTCCGGACCCTGCAGCGCAGGTTCTCGACCTACGTCGGCCTCGGCCCGAAGTGGGTGCTGCGTCGGTTCCGGGTCCTCGATGCGGCGGCCGTCGCCCGGTCCGGGGAGACCGTCGACTGGGCGGACCTCGCGGTCCGGTTGGGGTTCAGCGACCAGGCGCACCTGGTGCGGGTCTTCGCCGAGGTGGTCGGGGAGCCGCCGGAGCGCTACCGCGGGCTCGTCACCGCGGCGGACTGAGCGGCTCGACGAGGAACGCGCGTCCCTTGTCGGCCACCCGGGTGAGGACGAGGGTGGCGGCGTCGTCACCGCGCAGGGCGAGCCGGGGGCGCAACTGCTCGGGGGTGACCGCCACCCCACGGGTCTTGATCGTCAACGACCCGATGCCGCGCTCGCGCAGGGCGGCGCGCAGCGGCTTCTCCCGGAACGGCACCTCCTCGACGACCCGATAGCCGCGGGCGAACGGGGTCGCGTACGCCTCGTCGCCGGTCACCCAGGCGATCCGCGGGTCGACCAGGCGTCCCCCGACGCCGGCGGCGACCGCGGTGACCAACCCCGCGCGGATCACCGCGCCGTCGGGTTCGTAGAGGAACTCACCGACCTCGCCGACCGGGCGGTCCGCGGGTGTGAGATGCCAGGGGTCGTCCTCCTCGGTGAGGGTGGCCAGGCCGCCGGGGCCCAGCACGGTGGCCCGCCGGGCACAGGACGCCAGCCACGACGACCAGAGGACCACCTCCTTGACGTCGCCGCCGTCGCTGACCCACTCGGCCTCGATCCCGCCGGGCACGAGGTCGTGGTCCAGACCCGGGGCGAGCTTGACGATCGCGGCCCGGCGCAGCAGCGAGGTCACGAACGACCACGGCGGCGTCCACCCCTCCGCGTCGAACACCCGGCCGCGCGCGCCGCGGCGGGCCGGGTCGGCGTACACGACGTCGAAGGGGGAGAGGTCGAGCGTCGTGCCGTCGGCGACCCGCACCGCGCCGGGCAGTCCCAGCGCCTCGAGGTTGGCCCGGGCGACGGCCACCCGCAGCGGGTCGGTGTCGACCCCGGCGGCGGTCAGGCCGGCGGACGCGAAGGCGATCAGGTCGCCCCCGATGCCGCACCCCAGGTCGAGCAGGGAGTGCGGCGTCGCGGCGGTGAGCCGCCCGGCGCGGTGGCGGGCGACGGGCAACCGGGTGGCCTGCTCCAGCCCATCGGGGGTGAAGTACATCCGCGCCGCCAGGTCGCCGAACTTCGCCGCGCCCCGGACCCGCAGCTCGGCCTGGGTGAGGGCGGCGCTCGCCTGCGCGGCCTCCGCCCCGTCCCGGCGTACGGCGGCCGCGCGCGCCACCGGGTCGGCATGCTCCGCCCGGACCTGCTCGGCGCGGGCGAGGAGCCGCTGTCCGGGCGGGGTGAGCAGCCAGGCGAACGCGTCGGGATCCACGGGCCCATCCAAGCAAACCCGGACCGAGCCGGGGGTGGCCGAGGGTTGGCACTCGACTTGACCGAGTGCTAACCCCGGCCTAGATTCTGATTGGCACTCTCACCCTGAGTGTGCCAGCTCGTGTGGCGCGACCCCCGCGACGGCGCGCCGGCCATGAGCACCTCAATCGACAACACGCGAAGCACTTCAGCGAAAGTGGAGGTCGACATCGTGTCGGTCAGCATCAAGCCCCTCGAGGACCGGATCGTCGTCAAGCAGGTCGACGCCGAGCAGACCACGGCCTCGGGCCTCGTGATCCCGGACACCGCCAAGGAGAAGCCCCAGGAGGGCGAGGTCGTGGCCGTGGGCCCCGGCCGCTTCAACGACGACGGCGACGAGCGCGTCCCGATGGACATCAAGGTCGGCGACAAGGTCATCTACAGCAAGTACGGCGGCACCGAGGTCAAGTACGGCGGCGAGGAGTACCTCATCCTCTCCGCCCGCGACGTCCTCGCGATCGTCTCCTGACTCACTGACATCCCGGCTGGCGGCGTCGGCCGCGCTCGACGACCCGCTCCGCTCGACGGTCGCCGTCGCGCGGCCGCCCTGCCAGCCGGGCGCCATTGAGCCGGGAACCATTCGCTTCTGAAAGGGATACACATGCCCAAGATCCTGGAGTTCGACGAGGAGGCACGGCGCGCGCTCGAGCGCGGCGTCGACGCCCTCGCCAACGCCGTGAAGGTGACCCTCGGCCCCAAGGGACGCTACGTCGTCCTCGACAAGAAGTGGGGCGCGCCGACCATCACCAACGACGGTGTGACCGTCGCGCGTGAGGTCGAGCTCGACGACCCGTTCGAGAACCTCGGTGCGCAGCTGACCAAGGAAGTCGCCACCAAGACCAACGACATCGCCGGCGACGGTACGACGACCGCGACCGTCCTCGCCCAGGCGATGGTCCACGAGGGCCTGCGCGCGGTCGCGGCCGGCGCCAACCCGATGGGTCTCAAGCGCGGCATGGACGCCGCGGTCGAGGCGGTCTCGGAGTCGCTGCTGAAGGCGGCGCGCGAGATCGACTCGAAGGAGGACATGGCCGCGGTCGGGACCGTCTCCTCCCGCGACGCCCACATCGGCTCGCTGTTGGCCGAGGCCTTCGACAAGGTCGGCAAGGACGGTGTGATCACCGTCGAGGAGTCCAACACCATGGGCACCGAGCTCGACTTCACCGAGGGCATGCAGTTCGACAAGGGCTACCTCTCGCCCTACTTCGTCACCGACGCGGAGCGCATGGAGGCCGTCCTCGAGGACCCCTACATCCTGCTGCACCAGGGCAAGATCTCGGCGATCGCCGAGCTGCTCCCGCTGCTGGAGAAGGTCATCCAGGCCGGCAAGCCGCTGTTCATCCTCGCGGAGGACGTCGAGGGCGAGGCGCTCTCGACCCTGGTGGTCAACAAGATCCGCGGCACCTTCAACGCGGTCGCGGTGAAGAGCCCCGCCTTCGGTGACCGCCGCAAGGCGATGATGCAGGACATCGCGACCCTGACCGGCGGTCAGGTCATCGCCCCCGAGGTCGGGCTCAAGCTCGACCAGGTCGGCCTCGAGGTCCTGGGCCAGGCGCGCCGCGTCGTGGTCACCAAGGACGAGACCACCATCGTCGAGGGTGCCGGCGAGGCCAGCGAGGTCGAGGCCCGGGTCAACCAGATCAAGGCCGAGATCGAGCACACCGACTCCGACTGGGACCGCGAGAAGCTTCAGGAGCGGCTCGCCAAGCTCGCCGGCGGCGTCTGCGTGATCAAGGTCGGCGCCGCCACCGAGGTGGAGCTGAAGGAGAAGAAGCACCGGATCGAGGACGCCGTCTCCGCGACGCGCGCCGCGATCGAGGAGGGCATCGTCGCCGGCGGCGGTTCGGCCATCGTGCACGCCGCCTCGGCGCTCGAGGGCGACCTCGGCCTCAGCGACGACGAGGCCGTCGGCGTCCGCGTGGTGCGCAAGGCGCTCGACGAGCCGCTGCGCTGGATCGCCGAGAACGGCGGCGAGCAGGGCTACGTCGTGGTCGCCAACGTCCGCAACGCCGGCGTCGGCAACGGCTACAACGCCGCGACCGGCGAGTACGGCGACCTGGTCGCCCAGGGCGTGCTCGACCCGGTGAAGGTCACCCGGGCCGCGCTCGCGAACGCCGCCTCGATCGCGGGCATGCTGCTCACCACCGAGACGCTGGTCGTGGAGAAGCCCGAGGACGAGGACGAGGCCGCCGCGGCGGCCGGTCACGGTCACGGCCACGGCCACTGATCCACCCTCCCGACGGGTCGTCCGTCGGAACCGACGCCCCCGTCTCCGCACCGGAGCCGGGGGCGTCGGCGTTCCGGGGGCTCACTAGGATCGGGAGTACGCCGGCCCGCGATGCCGGTCCCTGCGAAGAGAGCGATGGTCATGATCCCCCGGGCCCGTTCCCTATCCCTGCTGCCCGTCCTGCTGGTACTGCTCGTGCTGAACGCGTGCGGTGACGGCGCCGATGCCGAGCCGGCGCCCGCGGACCCCGCCGACCCCGGCGCGGCGCTGATGGTCCAGGACGTCTGGGTACGCGCCGCCGACGGCGCCATGACCGCGGCGTTCGGCGTGCTCACCAACACCGGCGACGAGGACCGGGTCCTGGTCGGCGCCGCCACCGACGTGGCCGGCGAGGTCGAGCTGCACGAGGTGGTGCAGTCCGGCGGCGCCGCGGTGATGCAGGAGCGGCCCGAGGGCTTCGCGGTCCCCGCGGGCGGAAGCCACGAGCTCGCCCCCGGCGCCGACCACCTGATGCTCATGGAGCTCACCGGTCCGCTCGAGGTCGGCGAGCAGGTGCGCCTCGTGCTGACATTCGACGACGGCACCGAGGTCGCGGTCGACGCGGTCGTGAAGGAGGCCCCGGCCGGGGACGAGAAGTACCACGGGGACGGCCATGCGGACGGCCATGCGGACGGCCACGGGGACGGCCACGGGGAGGACCACGGGGAGGACCACGACCGGTGACCGCCGGGTACGCCCGTCGCCGGGTGCTGCAGACCGGGGCGGCCGCGATCGGCGGCGGGCTGGTCGGCTGGTCGACGCGCGACCTCACCGCCGGG
>JAJUGK010000039.1 GCA_029268205.1 Nocardioidaceae bacterium | reverse complement strand
GCTCGTGGGCAGGGGCGGGGTCGAACCGCCGACCTTCCACTTTTCAGGCGGACGCTCGTACCAACTGAGCTACCTGCCCGAGCGGGAGGAACGATACCGCACGGGGTGAACTGGGCCGAACCGGCGGGGGTCTCGACTTCGCTCGACCAACAACAGGCTCGCTCGACCGACTAGGCGGCGCGGTAGAGCTGGCGGGCGGCGACGGCGGCGAGGACCCCGCCGCCGAGCACGAGCACCAGCCCGGGGCCGGGGAGCCAGCCGGCCATCCCCACCAGCGACAGCAGGTGGACGACCTGCCAGACGGGCAGGGCGATCGCGGCCGTCGCCATGATCGCGGCCTGCACCGCGCCGACCCTGCGCAGCGGGATGATCGCGCCCGCGAGGCCGAGCATCGCGGCGTAGAAGGTCCACACCCCGGCGCCGCGCGCACCGGAGATGTTGCCGGCCGCGGTCTGGATCCAGGGCAGGAACGACCCGACGATCACCAGCGCGGACGCGGCCACCAGGCGGCCCCGACCGGGGACCCGGACGCGGACGCGGGCAGGGGCGGCGGTGGAGGTCATGCTCCGACTCTGACTCCACCTGTGACCGGCGGCACAGACCCTCATGCGGTCGGCCGGACGAGCGGTCGGTCTGCTGCGACGAGCGGTTGCGCCCCTCCGCCGCTCGGCGCGCGAGGGCTACCGCTCGGCGCGAACCGTGACCGGCGTCACAGAACGTGCTTGACCCGTTCTCCCCGCGCTTGCTTCCCTCCGAGGACGCCGGACGCCACTCGGGTGAGGCCGGCGATGCCCCCGTCGAGGAAGGAAAGCACCTTCATGGACGAACGACAGCGCCGGGAGTACTGGCGCCGGAATCTCAGGCTGATGGCCATCTTGCTGACGATCTGGGCGGCGGTCTCCTTCGGGGCCGGCATCTGGTTCGTCGAGCCCCTCAACAACATCGTGATCGCTGACTTCCCGCTCGGCTTCTGGTTCGCCCAGCAGGGCTCGATCCTGACCTTCCTCGCCCTGATCGCCGTCTACGTCTGGCGGATGGACAAGCTCGACAAGGAGTACGGCGTGGACGAGCTCGAGGAGGAGGTCCACCACTCATGAGCGACATCCAGATCTGGACCCTCGTCTTCGCCGCGCTGTCCTTCGCGCTCTACATCTACATCGCCGTCGCGAGCCGGGTGAAGGACACTGCCGGCTTCTACGTCGCCGGCGGTGGCATCCCCGCCCCCGCCAACGGCGCGGCGATCGCGGCCGACTGGATGAGCGCGGCGTCGTTCATCTCGATGGCCGGCATCGTCGCGTTGTCGACCAACGGCTATGACGGCTCGGTCTACCTGATGGGCTGGACCGGTGGCTACGTGCTGCTCGCGCTGCTGCTGGCGCCGTACCTGCGCAAGTTCGGCAAGTACACCATCCCCGACTTCGTCGGTGACCGGTACTCCGAGACCGCGCGCATGGTGGCCGTCATCTGCACCGTGGTCATCTCGTTCGTCTACGTCGCCGGGCAGATGTCGGGCACCGGTCTGGTGTTCGCCCGGTTCCTCAACGTCAACGCCACCACCGGCGTCATCATCGGCATGGTCATCGTGTTCTTCTACGCCGTCCTCGGCGGCATGAAGGGCATCACCTGGACCCAGGTGGCGCAGTACAGCGTGCTGATCGTCGCCTACCTGATCCCGGCGGTCGCCATCTCGACCACGGTCACCAACATCCCGGTGCCCCAGATCGGGTTCGGGCAGATCCTCGCCGAGCTCGACGGGCTCCAGCGCGACCTCGGTTTCGCCGAGTACACCGAGGCGTTCACGAACTCCAACATGCTCAACGTGACGCTGATGACCGCGACGCTGATGTTCGGTACGGCGGGCCTGCCGCACGTGATCGTGCGGTTCTACACCGCCAAGAGCGTGCGGGCGGCGCGGTTCTCCGCGCTGTGGGCGTTGTTCTTCATCGCGCTGCTCTACACCACCGCGCCGTCGATCGCGGCCTTCAGCAAGCTCAACATCCTCCAGGACGTCTCCGGCACTGCCGTCGACAACCTGCCGGGCTGGGCACAGACCTGGGCCGACGTCGACCTGATCACCGTCGACGACCTCAACAACGACGGGATCATCGACTACGGCGCCGATGCCGCCAACGAGCTGACGATCAACAACGACATCCTCGTCCTCGCGGCACCGGAGATCGCGGGCCTGCCCGCGCCGGTGATCGGCTTGGTGGCAGCCGGTGCGCTCGCCGCCGCGCTGTCGACCGCATCGGGGCTGCTGCTGGTGATCTCCTCCTCGATCGCCAACGACGTCTACTACAAGAAGATCAACCCGCAGGCGACCGAGGCGCGGCAGCTGATGGTCGGCCGGATCACGATGGCAGCAGCCATCGTCGTCGCCGGCTACCTGGGCATCAACCCGCCCGGCTTCGTCGCACAAGTGGTGGCACTCGCCTTCGGCCTGGCCTGTGCGAGCTTCTTCCCGGTGCTGGTCCTCGGCATCTTCTGGAAGAAGTGCACCGCGATGGGTGCCACTGCGGGCATGATCACCGGCCTGGTGGTCACGTTGGCCTACATGCTGTGGACCATCGACATCTACGGCAACAGCGATGGCATCTTCGGGATCACCGAGACCAGCTTCGGTGTGGTCGGCATGGCGCTGAACATCATCGTCACGGTGGTGGTCTCGCAGTTCACGCCGAAGCCGTCGCCGGTGATGCAGGAGTTGGTGGAGGAGATCCGCTACCCGGGTCGCACCAAGCTCGTGGAGGCGCACGCCCACGGCGACCTGCCGCCCGACGTGCACTGATCCGACCGTAGGACCCAGCCCCGCCGAGAGGGCGACGGAGGCCCGGACCGCCAGGTCCGGGCCTCCTCGCGTCCAAGGGGTACACCGCTGGTCGGTGGGGTCAGTCGGTACGGATCAGCCGGCGGCGCCGACCAGCCGCCGGGTGGTCTGCCGTACCGCCCGGGCCAGCAGCGGCGCGAACCGCTCGACCGACGCGTGCCGGCCCGGCAGCCCGACCGAGATGGCGCCGACCGGGCCGTGCGGGCCCAGGATCGGCGCGCCGATGCCGCGCAGGTCCCACGGCATGTCGTCGGTGGTGACCGCGACGCCACGGCGCCGGCGGATCCCGTGCAGCCGGTCGTGCAGGGCGCCGGTCGCGCGCCCGCCGGTGAGCAGCTCGTCGACCCGCTCCGGTGGCAGGGAGGCGAGCATCGCGCGCCCGGCGACCGCCGTCTCTGCCGGATAGCGGGTGCCGACCGTGGTCGGGATCGCCGAGGTGCGGAGCCCGCCGAGCTTGTCGACCATCTCGACCTGTCCCCGGTCGAGGATGGCCAGGTGCACGACCGCCGAGGTAGCGGCGTGCAGCTCGTGCAGCGGGTCGGCGGCGGCCGACCGCAAGGGCAGGTGTCCCTCCACCCGGCGCCCGACCCGCCGCATCCGCGGCCCGAGGGCGTACCCGCGCTCGTCGCGCTCGAGCCACTCGAGGTCGACCAGCTGGGCGAGGGTGCGCGCGGTGCTCGATCGGGGCTGTCCGGTGAGGACGGCGACCTCGTCGAGCCGCAGCCGGTCGGGCCCGGCGACGAAGAGGTCGAGGATGTCGGTGAGCTTCGCGATCACCCCGGGCTGCGGCGCCCGGGCGCGCGGAGTGGCGGCATCGGATCGGGTGGCACCCATCGTTCTCCCTCCTGCCTCGGCGGCCGCGAGCGGCCGCTGTCGGCTGCGGCGCGACGGGATCGACCCGTCGGTCCAGCCCAGTTGGACCGAGTGTGACACGCACCACGGCCATCAGGATGCTCAGGTCCCATGGCACTTCACATCGCTGACCTGTTCGAGCACACCGTCGACGTGGTCCCCGCGCGCACCGCCCTGATCGTCGGTGACCACCGGTCGACGTACGCCGAGCTCGACGCGGCCGCGAACCGGTTCGCCCACCACCTGCAGACCGTGGGAATCCGCCCCGGCGAGCACGTCGGACTGATGGCCCGCAACGTCCCCGAGCACGTGGCGGCGATGCTCGGTTGCTTCAAGGCGCGGGTCGTCCCGATCAACATCAACTACCGCTACGTGCGCGGCGAGCTCGACTACCTGGTCGACAACTCCGAGATGGTCGCGCTGGTGCACGAGGCGCAGTACGCAGAAGTCCTCGACGAGGTCGTGCCGAAGCACCGCCGCCTGCGCCACCAGCTGGTGGTCGAGGACGGCACCGGGCTGCGCCCCACGGCGTACGCCGCGGGGGAGTGGGACGCCGCGATGGCCGCCCAGTCGCCCGAGCGGGACTTCGACGAGCGCAGCCCCGACGACATCTTCATCGTCTACACCGGCGGCACGACCGGCTACCCCAAGGGCGTGATGTGGCGTCATGAGGACGTCTGGCGCACCCTCGGCGGCGGCATCGACTTCGTGACGAAGCAGCCTCTGGGTGAGCACGACCAGTCCGCCGGTGCCGACCGGATGGACCCGCTCACCTGCCTGCAGCTCGGCCCGATCATGCACGCCAACGGGCAGTGGGGGATGCTGCTGCGCTTCTTCACCGGCCACACCAACGTGCTGCTGCCGAAGTTCGACCCCGACACCGTGTGGCGCACGGTCGAGCAGGAGCGCGTGAACACGATCTCGCTGATCGGCGACGCGATGGCCCGTCCGCTCATCGAGGCCTACGAGGCCGGCTCCTACGACGCCTCCACCCTGACCACCGTGACCAGCGCGGCCGCGATCTTCTCGGCCGAGGTCAAGGAGCGCTGGCTGGCCGCCCTGCCCGACGTGATGGTCATGGACATCATCGGATCCTCGGAGACCGGCATGACCGGCAACGGCCGGATCGAGAAGGAGACCATCGCCGACAAGGGCAGCCTGGTGGCCGTCGGCCCCGAGACGGTGGTCCTCGACGACGAGGACCGGGTGCTCGACCTCGACAGCGATGTCGGGGCGATCGGCCGGATGGCGCGGGGCGGGAGCATCCCGCTGGGCTACTTCGGCGACCCGGAGAAGACCGCCCGCACCTTCCGCGTCATCGACGGCGTCCGGTACGCCGTGCCCGGCGACTTCGTGCAGATCGAGCCCGGAGGCAAGCTCACGCTCCTCGGGCGCGGCTCCAACTGCATCAACACCGGCGGCGAGAAGGTCTACCCCGAGGAGGTCGAGGTCGCGCTCAAGTCACACCCCGACGTCTACGACACCCTCGTCTTCGGCCTGCCGGACCCGACGTACGGCCAGCAGGTCGCCGCGCTGGTGCAGACCCGTGAGGGCGTCGCGCTCGACGCCGACGACATCCGCAGCCACCTGCGCACCCGGCTGTCGGGCTACAAGATCCCCCGCACGCTGCAGCAGGTCCCCCAGATCCCCCGCCATGTCACCGGCAAGGCGGACTACAAGACGGCCCAGGAGATGTCCACGTCCCTGACCGCACCCCGAGAGAGCGAGGTCGCGCGATGACCAGTCCCACCCCCAGTCGGTCCGCCAGGTCCCGGACCCGGCGACGTCCCCTGACGCTGACGGCGCTGCTGCTGTCGGCCGCCCTGGTCACCGGGTGTGCCGGCAGCGACGGCGGCGACGGCGGCGACGCCGCGCCGAAGGCGGACCGCGGCGGCAGCATGTTCTCCATCGGCTTCGTGGGCGACCAGCTCGAGGGCGAGCCCACCGACGGCGGCCGGCTGTCGATCTCGACCTTCGGCGAGCTGCGCAGCATGGACCCGGTCGACCTGATCGCCAACGGACTGTCCGGTGGCAGCGAGCTGGCCGCGATCTACGACGTGCTCGTGCGCTACGACCCCGAGACCGCGGAGTACGAGCCGCACGTGGCCGAGTCGCTCGAGCCCAACGACGACTCCACCGTGTGGACGATGACGCTGCGTGAGGGCGTGAACTTCTCCGACGGCACCCCGCTCGACGCTGCCGCGGTCGTCGCCAGCATCGAGCGCTACCTCGCCGACGAGGGTGGGCAGGCGTCGCTGTGGTCCAGCAAGGTCGCGACGACCGAGGCCACCGACGAGCGCACCGTCACCTTCACCCTCGCCGAGCCGTGGGTGGACTTCGAGTACATGCTCGCCACCGCGCCCGGCATGATCATGGCCCCCGCGGCGTACGCCGGGAAGGAGTTCACGCCCATCGGCGCCGGACCCTTCACCTTCGGCCACTACCGGCCCAACGAGGAGCTGCTGCTGGAGGCCAACCCCGACTACTGGGGTGGCGAGCCGCCGCTGGACGAGCTGCGGTTCCACAACGTGCAGACCGCCGAGGGCACCTTCGACGTCGTCCGGGCCGGCAGCTCCGACGTCGGGGTGATCCGCGAGCCCAGCGTCACCAAGGAGGCGATCGACGCGGGCTTCGGCGGCGCGATGAACGTCGTCAGCATGGGCTTCGGCCTGATCGTCAACAACCGCGAGGACTCCGCCACCGGCGACGTGCGGGTGCGGCAGGCGATCGCGCACGCCGTCGACCCGGAGGGCATCTACCGCCGCACCTACAACGGTGTGGGGCTCCCCGGCACGGAGATGTTCCCCGAGGAGTCGCAGTGGGGCGGCGCGGCCGGACCCGAGATCGACCTCGACAGGGCCAAGCAGTTGGTCGAGGAGGCCAAGGCCGACGGCTGGGACGGCAAGGTGGGCTACCTCGGCATCCAGGTGGTCTCGCAGAACACCGGCCTCGGTCTCGAGGCGATGCTGGCCCAGGTCGGCATCGAGCTCGAGGCGGAGTACGTCGCCGGGTCGGCCGACATGATCCAGCGGGTCTTCGCCGAGCGCAGCTTCGACCTCGCCGGCTGGTCGTTCGGCACGCCCGACGCGGCGGTCTTCCCCGAGCTGTACGAGAACTTCCACAGCGAGTCCCGCTCCAACGCCGCGGGCTACGCCAGCGAGACGATGGACGGGCTGATCGAGCAGCTCGGCGCCGCGGAGTCCGAGGACGAGCAGCAGGACCTGATCGACCAGATCCAGGAGGAGTGGAACGCCACGATCCCCTCGATCGTGCTCGGCGCCCAGCCGGAGTTCGTCGTGTGGGGCGACCACGTCGGCGGCGTCGTCCCGCACGTGGACTCGATGATGCTCTACCACCGGGCCTGGACCGAGAAGTGACCGGCGAGCAGCAGTCGTTCGTCCGGGTCGACCGGCCGGTCGACGGGGTCGCCGTGGTGACCCTCGACCGGCCGGACCGGATGAACGCGATGGCCTTCGACGTGATGGTGCCCTTCCAGCAGCAGCTGGCCGAGATCGGGCGCGACAACGGCGTCCGCGCGATCGTGGTCACCGGCGCCGGGCGGGCGTTCTGCGCCGGTGCCGACCAGAAGTCGGCCGGGCGACCGCCGTACGCCGACGGGCTGCGCCGACCCGGCTACGCCCTGCGTTCGCTGGAGGTGCTGGAGGAGGTCATCGCCACGATGCGCCGACTGCACCAGCCGGTGATCGCCGCGGTCAACGGCGCGGCCGTCGGCGGGGGCCTGTGCCTGGCGCTGGCCTGCGACGTGCGGATCGCCTCCGACGCGGCGTACTTCCGGGCCGCGGGCATCAACAACGGCCTGACTGCCAGCGAGCTGGGCCTGAGCTATCTGCTCCCGCGGGCGGTCGGGTCCAGCCACGCCGCCGACATGATGTTCACCGGCCGCGACGTCGGGGCCGAGGAGGCCGCCCGGATCGGGTTGGTCTCGCGGCTGGCCGACCCGGTGCTGGACGAGGCGATCGCGGTGGGCGAGCGGATCGCGGCCCTCTCCCAGCCGGGTATCGAGATGACCAAGCGGTCGCTGCACGCCGGCATCGCGGCGGGGTCGCTGGAGAGCTACATGCCGATCGAGGGCATCGGGCAGCTCTATCTGCGGCTGCTGACCGACAACTTCGAGGAGGCCACCCGCGCCCGCAAGGAGGGGCGCGCCGCACAGTTCCGCGACGACCTGCCCTGATCCCGCAGGACCCGGCCCTGCGGCGGCGGGCGCCGGACATGCGACAGGCCCGGACCATGATGGTCCGGGCCTGTTCGCGTTGGCGACCCCGACGGGACTCGAACCCGCGGCCTCCGCCGTGACAGGGCGGCGCGCTAACCAACTGCGCTACGGGGCCAGGTGACACCCTGGGCTGGGCCCAGCGCCGAAACTCTAACCCACGACCGGCCCATCGCACGAATCGGGGCCGATCACCGCACCCCCGACCGGATTCGAACCGGCGCTACCGCCGTGAAAGGGCGGGGTCCTGGGCCGCTAGACGACGGGGGCCAGCGCCGGTGTGGCACCGGCGCACGAGGAGTCTAGAGCACCACGCCGACGGGCTCCGCCCCCGCGTGCCCTGCTGCACGGCGGCGGGTCTGGGTTGTCGGGTCTGGTTGTCGGGTCTGGGACGATGGCGGCGTGGTGCAGATGTCGCGCGAGCGTTTCGAGGAGCTGGTCGCCGACGCCCTCGACGGCGTACCCCCCGAGCTGGCCGGGTTGATGGACAACGTGGTCGTGCTGGTCGAGGACGAGCCACCCGCCCACGAGCCCGCCGACCTGCTGGGGTTGTACGACGGGGTGGCGCTCACCGAGCGCGACAGCACCTATACCTTCCGCCCGCCCGACCGGATCTTCATCTTCCGCAACCCGATCCTGGCGATGTGCGCCGACGACGCCGAGGTCGTCGACGAGGTGCGGATCACCGTCGTGCACGAGATCGCCCACCACTTCGGCATCGACGACGGGGCCCTGCACGAGCTCGGGTACGGCTGAGCGCGGGTCCGACGGGCCGGACAGGCGGTCGGACGGTCGGTCCGTCAGGCGGAGCGGGCGGTGCCGCTCCACGGCTCCGGCGCCTGGCCGGCGGCCTGCTGGACGAACTGCCCGGCGTACCACTCGACGAGGTCGAGATGGTGCTCCGACGGCGCGGAGGCGAGCAGTCGCTGGTCGCGGCAGAACCGCACCGCGCGGCGCAGCAAACCGACCAGGCGATACATGTCCGACGGAGCGTCCATGGGGACCTCATAGGTCAGGTCGGCGGTCGGCTGCCCGGCGGCGATCGCCCGGTCGAGGTGCAGCAACCCCGTGGCCCGCAGGCGCTGGGCGTCGACGGTGCGGGCCAGCTCGGTCAGCTCGGCGGCGAGCGGGTACTCCTCCGGGTGTGCGATCGCCAGCAGCCGAAGCTCGCGCCGCAGCTCGGTGTACATCGCTCGGAACCGCGCCCATTCCTGCACCGGGAAGTTGAGCAACCGCACGGTCAGGCGCTCGCCGGCGACCTCGGGCTCGACGACGCCGGGGTCCTCGTTGACGACGTGGTGGCCGATCACCGGCTCGCCGTCGGGCTCGTCGGCGGTCGGCTCGAACCAGACCAGCTTGCCGGTCGGATCGACGACCGACCCCCAGGCACGGGAGAACAGCGCCACCAGGTCGAGCCCCCGGCCACCGTTGCCGAGCTGGTCCTCGTCACCGGTGATGCCGGCGGTGGCCGGCAGGGCTGCCGAGCAGTCGAGGACCTCGATGCGGGGGTGCTCGCGCGTGCCCCGCAGTCGCAGGTGGACCGGCGGCTCCGCGTGTAGGAGCGCGTTGGTGACCAGTTCGGAGACGCCGAGCTCGGCCGACTCGGTCAGATCGGTGCGGCCCAGCCGTCCCAGGAGCTCGGTGACCCAAGCGCGCGCGGTCCGCGCAGCGCTCGGGTCAGGATCGAGCTCGAGCTGTTGGGACAGGGGCACGAAGGGATCCTCAGGCGGGGGGCAGACGTCGCTTTCAGCATTCTTGCCCGCGCGTCTCGCCTCTCACACCCCCGGGGCTCGGGACTGGGGACGGGGCGCGAAGGGGAGTAGTCACGGGTTCAACCACCGAGGGGATTGTGCGCCAGCAACGCGTTCTCGGCAACCTCCGAGAGCGCTGGATGGATCCAGAACTGGCCGCGGGCGAATTCGTGCGCGGGGATACCGAAGGTCATCGCGGTGATCAGCGGCTGGATCACCGTGGTCGCGTCGAGTCCGTAGAGGTGGGCGCCGAGCAGCCGGCCGGTCGCCGGGTCGAGCAGCAGCTTCGCGAACCCGTCGGTGTCCTCGGTCGCCCAGCCGTACGCGACGTCGCCGTACTGCTGCCGGGCCACGACGTAGTCGATTCCCCGGCGGCGCGCCTGCGCCTCGGTGAGGCCGACGGTCGCGATCTGGGGTCGGGTGAAGACCCCGGCGGGGACGGTGCGGTGGTCGCGCTCGCGCAGGTCGTCGGGGTGGAGCAGGTTGTGCTGGACGATGCGCGCTTCGTGGTTGGCCAGGTGCTTGAGTTGGAAGGGGTTGGCGACGTCGCCGAGCGCCCACACGCCGGGTGCGCTGGTGCGCTGGTGGACGTCGGTGACCACCACGCCGGCCTCGTCGACCTCGACACCGCCGGCTGCGAGGTCGAGGAGGTCGGAGTTGGGGCGCCGCCCGGTCGCGACCAGCAGCAGGTCCGCCTCGACCGTGCCGGGGTCGCCGGGACCGCTCAGCTCCAGGCGTACGCCGCCGTCGGTCGTCACCTCGGCGCGGGTAACACGCGCGGGTGAGCGGACGTCCCAGGTGCGGCGGGCGTGCTCGGTGAACGCCGTCGAGAGGTCCTCGTCGAGCGCACCGAGCAGACGCTCGGAGCGGTTGATGATCGTGACCCGGCTGCCGAAGGAGCCGAAGACGTGCGCGAACTCGGCCGCGATGACGCCGCCACCGAGGATCGCGAGCCGCTCGGGGACGTCGTCGATGCGCATGATCGTGTCGCTGGTGTGCACCGGCACGTCCTCGATGCCCGGCACCGGCGGGATCGTGGCCCGGCTGCCTGCGGCGAGCACCACCTGGTCGGCGGTGATGGTCTCCTCGCCCCCGTCGCTCAGCGCGATCCGCAGGGTCCGGTCGCCGACGAAGCGGGCCGTCCCCTCGAACAGCGTGGTGCCCGGGATGCCGGCCGCGCGGTACTCGCGACCGTTGGCCGAGATCGGGTCGATCCGGCCGAAGACCCGGTCGCGGATGTCGCGCCACCGCACCCCCTCCAACCGCAGGTCGACGCCCAGCCGCCCTGACTCGGCCACCGAGGCCGCCAGGTCGGCGGGGTGGACGAACATCTTGGTGGGGATGCAGCCGACGTTGAGGCAGGTGCCGCCGAAGACACCGCGCTCGACGATGGCGGTCCGCAGGTGGGAGAAGGAGTCATCGATCAGCGTGTTGCCCGAACCGCTGCCGATCACGACCAGGTCGAAGTGGCTCACCCCGCCATCCTGCCCCGCCATCGGAACCGGCCGGCGGCCCGGCCCGGGGGCGACCCGGGGACGACGTGACCAAGCCAACCTGCTCCGGAGGCATACCTGGGCGGTGGAGGCGGAACAATCGTCGTCGGGCACCGGTTCGCCCGGAAGACAGCCCGCGCACCCTCCGTCCCCGTCCCCCGAGGTGAGCACATGAGCGTCGACCCCGTCGACGGCCCCGCAGCGTCCGTCCCCGACCACGCCGCGGGGTCCCGCGGTTCGGGCGCGCACCCCGGCAAGCACCCCGGCAAGCACCCCGGCAAGCACCGCGTGGTGGTCGTCGGCTCCGGCTTCGGTGGACTCTTCGGCACCAAGGCGCTGCGCCGCTCCGATGTCGAGGTGACCATGGTCGCCAAGACGACCCACCACCTCTTCCAGCCGCTGCTCTACCAGGTCGCCACCGGGATCCTCTCCGAGGGCGAGATCGCGCCCCCGACGCGGGAGATCCTGGCCAAGCAGCGCAACGCCCGGGTGATCCTCGGCGAGGTGACCGACATCGACCTCGCCTCCCGCACGGTCACCTCGCAGGTGCTGGGCCGGCACACCGTCACGCCGTACGACACCCTGCTGGTCGCCGCCGGCGCCGGGCAGTCGTACTTCGGCAACGACCACTTCTCCGAGTTCGCGCCGGGCATGAAGAGCATCGACGACGCGCTGGAGCTGCGGGGCCGGATCTTCGGCGCCTTCGAGCTGGCCGAGATCGCCGAGTCCGACGAGGAGGTCGAGCGGCTGCTCACCTTCGTCGTCGTCGGTGCCGGGCCCACCGGCGTGGAGATGGCCGGTCAGATCGCCGAGCTCGCCCACCGCACCCTGCGCCGCGACTTCCGCCGGATCAACACCCGGCACGCCCGGGTGATCCTCGTCGACGCGGCCCCGCAGGTGCTGCCGCCGTTCGGCGAGAAGCTCGGTCGCAAGACCAAGGAGGACCTCGAGGACCTCGGGGTCGAGGTCCAGTTGGGCGCGATGGTCGTCGAGGTCGACGAGCGCGGGCTCGAGGTGCAGGACAAGGACGGCAATCGGCGCCGGATCGAGGCTGTCACGAAGGTCTGGGCCGCCGGTGTCTCCGCCAGCCCGCTGGGGAGACAGCTGGCCGAGCAGACCGGTGCTCCGCTCGACCGGGCCGGCCGGATCGGCGTCAACCCCGACCTGACGCTGCCGGGACACCCGGAGGTCTTCGTCGTGGGCGACATGATCTCGCTCAACAACCTCCCCGGCGTCGCGCAGGTTGCGATCCAGGGCGCGAAGTACGCCGCCAAGGAGATCGACAACCGGCTCAAGGGCAAGGCGCCGCAGGCGCCGTTCCACTATTTCGATAAGGGCAGCATGGCCACCATCTCGCGGTTCCGCGCGGTGGCGCTGATCGGCAAGGTCCGGTTGACCGGCTTCATCGCCTGGCTGATGTGGCTGGCCGTCCACCTCGTCTACATCACCGGCTTCAAGAGCCGGGTCACCGCGCTGCTGCGCTGGGCCGTGAGCTTCATCGGCCGCGGCCGCTCGGAGCGGACCACCACCGAGCAGCAGATCTTCGCCCGCACCGCCCTGAACCGGCTCGAGGGCGGCGCGGCGGAGCTCGTCTCCTCCCCGGGGGAGTGGAACGAGCAGCGCGCGCGTGCCGAGGCCGAGCGCCGCGCGGCCCTGGAGGCGCAGGCCTCCGAGGAGGTCCGGCTGACCGACACCGGCGTGCGCGGCGCCCGCATGGGGGACTGACCCCGGCTCAGAGGCTCTCGTCGTCCTCCGGGATCTCGTGGACGGCCGCCTCCTCGGCGCTGGCCGCGGCGCCGTCGATGCCGACGTCGTCGGCCACCAGCTCGGAGGTCTCGTCGGGCCCCAAGCCCTGGTCGTCGGCCACCAGCCGTCCGGCGCGGGCCTCGCCCACCTCGCCCTCGACGTGTTCGGTCGCGGCGGTCTCCGCGGCCTCGGCGTACGGGTCGGGCTCGGGGTCCTCCTGCGCCAGGCGCTGGTCGAGCGTCTCGCCCTCCGCGGCCTCCGCGGCGGTGGTGCCGTACGCCGATCGCGAGGTCGCGGGCGACCAGCCCTCGGGTGCGGTGAACCCCTCGTCGAGGACGTCGTCGACGCCGCGGTCGTCGAGGGTGTCCTCCGGCTGGAGCTGGTCCTCGTCCTCGGAGGCATAGACGACGTCCTCGGGCTCCTCGGGGGAGGCCATCGGGTGCTGGTCGGGCTGCGGTGTCTCGGTCATACCTCTGCCCTGCCCGGCGGGGCGGCTCGGCATGCCTCGCCGACCGGGGGCGAGTGGCGTGGGGCGCTCAGTCGAACGTGCGGCCCGGGGCGTCGCCGGCGCCGGTGCGCTCGTAGCGCTCCCGGGTCTCGTCGTCGACGAGCTCGCGAGCCCAGCGGGGGAGGATGAACAACCCCTCGCAGGTGACCGTCGGCTCACCGTCGGCGTCGCGCATCTCGCCCTTCACCCAGGTCTTGAAGCCCTCGTGCCGGTCGATCCGGGCCTCGACCGAGAGCGGGCCCAGCGGGGTCGGCCGCAGGTAGCGCATCGCCAGCTGGCCGGTCATGCCGGGCGTCCCGCCGGCCGCGGCCGCCTCCCCGGCGATCTGGTCGAGGATCAGCGCGGTCACCCCGCCGTGCACCAGGCCGGGCGGCCCCTCGTACGCCGCGCCGAGCTCGAAGTGCGCCCAGGCCCGTCCGGCGGGGTCGCGCTCGACCTGCAGCGGCGGAGCGACCGCGTTGCGGAGCCCGACGACCGCGTTGCCGTAGTTGCGGAAGGTGCCGCCGCTGGTCAGCGAGACGCCGTACGACCCGGGGAGCTGCGCGGCCCGCAGCCGCTCGACCAGGGGCGCGAGCTCGGCGCGCACCGCGTCGAGCTCGGCGGCGTCGACCGTGGTGCGGATGGTCGCGTCGACGAGCTGGCGGACGGTGTCGGTCAGTGCGACCTGGGAGGCCAGGAGCTTCTCCTCCTCGGCCTCGTCCACCTCGACGACGACGTACTGGTCTGCTTCCACGGGCCGACCCTAACGGCCGAGCGGGGCCGCGGCGGCGGCTCGCGTCACCGACCGCGCGTGAGCCGCGCCACGAACGCGGCACCGTCAGCGGGCAGTCGCCCGTGCTGCTCGGCGACCGCGGCCCACCGCTGGGCCATCGCGGCGAAGCGCATGGGGTTGTAGATGTCCTCCTCGCAGGCCCAGAGCCCGTCGCCGCCGTAGGTGAGGATCGTCAGGTTCGACTCCTCGTGGACGCTGCCGTCGCCCGGGTCGGGCATCACGTTGCGGACCTCGCAGATCACCCGCGCCGTGGGCTCGTCGATCACCCACCAGGCCATCGGGAAGCCGGTCATCACGTTGCCGGGGAAGGCGCCCATCGTGCGGGTGACCCACTCGTGGATCTCCGCGCGCCCGTGGAAGGTGCCGTAGGCGTGCTCGATGTAGTCGGCGTCCTCGTGGAAGCAGGCGGAGAAGTGGCTCCAGTCGCCGGTCTCGGCGGCCCGGACCCCGGCCTCCTGGAACGCGACCAGGGCCTCCTCGATCTCGGCCCGGGGCCAGCGGGTGTTCACGTCGGCGGAACCCGGTGTCGTCATGGTGGCAACGTAGTGCAGTCTTTGCGCGTCACATGGGGGAAGCAGGATCTTCATCACACCCGAGCCGCGGCGCTCATCATCCTCAGGGAGAACCATGGAACTCGCACGACGCAGCCGCGCAGGACTGCGGCGCACGGCGGCGGTGGCCACACTCGGCCTCGCCGCGACGCTGACGGGGGTCGTCCTTCCCGGGACCGCCGTGTCGGCACCCAGCGACCTGTGCCCTGATCCCTTCCCCATCGACGACCTCGCCAAGGGCGACGCCGTGGAGGGGCTGACGGTCACCTCCGGCACCGTCCCGACGTCGTTCACCGGGACGATCAAGGGCGTCCTCGCCGACGGGATCGCCCCCGACGTCGACATGATCCTCGCCGACCTCGACTCCCCGGAGCTCGACCGTGTCGGCGGCATCTGGGAGGGCATGTCGGGATCACCGGTCTATGCCGCCGACGGCCGGTTGATCGGGGCCGTCGCCTACGGCCTGTCGTGGGGCGCTTCGAAGGTCGCCGGCATCACCCCCGCCGCAGCGATGTACGAGCTGCGCTCCGACGCTGCGGCCGCACCGCAACCCGCCGCGCGCGTCGCGGTGCCGCGCCAGCAACGGGCGGCCCTGCGCAGCGCCGGTGCCACCGAGCGCCAGATCAACAGCGGCTTCCGCGCCCTGCCCCTGCCGTACGGCGTCTCGGGGCTGGGGGCGAAGCGGCTGCAGAAGGCCGCCGACAAGTTCGGCTTCGACGCCGCCCGGGTGTTCGCCGGGAGTTCGGCCCCGGCCGCCTCGGCAACGCCCCCGGAGCGTCCCGTTCCCGGCGGCAACGTGGCTGCGTCGTTGTCCTACGGCGACGTCTCCTACGTCGGCACCGGCACCGTCACCGCGGTCTGCGGCGACGAGGTGATCGGCTTCGGGCACCCGATGAACTTCAGCGGGCCCACCACGCTGACGATGCACAACGCCGACGCGATCTACGTGCAGGAGGACACCACCGGGGCGCCGTTCAAGGTCGCCAACCCCTCCGCGCCGGTCGGCACGATCGACCAGGACCGCAACGCGGGCATCCTCGGCCCGATCGGCCCGACGCCGGCCACCACGCCCATCACCTCGACGGTGTCGATGCGTGATGGCAGCAAGGCGCGCACCGGTCGGAGCTTCGCGACCTTCCTGCCCGCGATGGGCGATATCGCCGCCACCCACCTGATGTCGAACCTCGACCGGGTCTACGACGGCTGGCGCGCGGGCTCGGCGGAGGTCGGGTGGACGATCCGGGGCAAGCGACCCAACGGTTCGGCCTGGACCTTCACCCACGCCGACCACTGGACCGACCGCTCCGACATCACGTTCGTGCCGGCGTCGATGCTCTACGAGCACGTCGAGATGCTGCGCGGGGCGCTGGGCACCAAGGGCACGATCGACTCGATCACGATGAACGCCAAGCTCAGCGAACCGCTGCGCACCTGGTCGGTGGTGAACGCCGAGGTCCGCCGCGGCGGGAAGTGGATCCCGCTCAAGGCGCGCAAGAAGATCAAGGCGCGGCCGGGCGCCGTCCTGCGGGTGCGGGCGACGCTGTCGTCGGCCGAGAACAACCTCGGTCGCAAGGTCGTGCGGATGAGGGTCCGGGTGCCGAAGAAGGCCAAGCGCACCGAGGGCACGCTCTACGTCGCCAGCGCCAACCAGGCACCGCTGGCCAAGGGCCGCGATGCCTCCGGCGTCGACAAGGTGATCGCCCAGTTGCGCCGCTACCCGAAGGAGTCCGACCTGGTCGCGGCCGTCACCGCGACGCCGAAGCGACGCGAGTTGGTCAAGCGCACCGTGCGCAACCAGGGTGCCCGGGTCACCGGGGGCAAGCGGATCCGGGTCGTGATCGCCCGGCGGTGACACCCGCAGTCCGCTGATCGCGACGCCGGTCGTCCCTCCCGGGGCGGCCGGCGTCGCCGTACGTGCGGGCCGAAGGGTCGGGGCAGAGGGTCGGGGCAAAGGGTCGGGGCCGGGGCGCGTCAGTCCGCGGAGGCGAGCAGGTCGCGGACCGCCGCGGTGGCACGAGCGTGCGCGGCCCGCAGTCGCTCGACCTCGTCGTGCAGCTCGGTGCGCCCGTGCCGGGCAGCGTGCTCGATCGTCTCGGCGACGGCGCCCAGCTCGCGCAGCCCGAGGTTCAGCGCATTGCCCTTGAGCAGGTGGGCGGCGGCGGAGATCTCCTCGGCGTCCGCGGCCGCGACGGCGGCCCGGACCCGCTCGGGGTAGGCGTCGCCGCGGTCGAGGAACGCCCGGGCAACCATGGCGACGTACGACGTCTCACCCGGCACGTCGAGCTCGCGCAGGTCCGCGATCCGACGGGGGTCGAGGACGACGCCGTCGGGTGGCAACGGCGGGGCCGGTGCGTTGATCGCGGTGGACCCGCCCGCGCGCGCCGCCGGCTCGCCCACCCAGCGCGCCAGCACCTGCTGGAGGCGGCGGAAGTCCAGCGGCTTGGTGAGGAAGTCGTCCATGCCGGCGGCCAGCGCGCGCTCGCGGTCGCCCTCGATCGCGCCGGCGGTCATGGCGATGATCGGGATCCGGGCGCCTGCCGGCTCGCGCTCCCGGATCTGCCGGGTCGCCGCGTATCCGTCCAAGCGCGGCATCTGCACGTCCATGACGATCGCGTCGAACCCGCCCTGGGCGGCGAGCTCGACCCCCTCGGCACCGTCGCCCGCGACGACCGTCTCGACGCCGAGGCGGCGCAGGCTGCCGATCGCGACCATCTGGTTGAGCTCGTTGTCCTCGACGACCAGGACCCGGGTGCCGGGCGGGACGTGCGCTCCGCTCTCCTCCGAGGACCCGGGTAGGGGGTCGTCGTCGGTGGCGGCGGCGAAGGTCGCGGTGAACCAGAACGTGCTCCCCTGGCCGCGTGCGGACTCGACGCCGATCTGGCCGTCCATCGCGGCGACGAGCTGCCGGGAGATCGCCAGCCCCAGACCGGTGCCGCCGAAGGTGCCGCTGGCGCGCTCGGCCTGGGCGAAGGGCTCGAACAGGGTGGCCTGGGCGTCGTCGTCGATCCCGACCCCGGTGTCGCGCACCTCGAACCGCAGGCAGTGCCGGTCGTCGGTGCCGGGGTCGCCCTCGCGGCTGACCTGCACCGTCACGCTGCCCTCATGGGTGAAGCGCACGGCGTTCGCGACCAGGTTGCTCAGCACCTGACCGAGGCGGTAGCCGTCGCCGCGGAGCGACGCGGGCACGTCGGGCGCCGCGGCCACCTGCAGGGAGATCCCCTTGGCGGCGGCCCCGGGGCCGAAGAGCGAGATCAGCCGGTCGAGCACGTCCATGACCGCGAACGTCTCGGTGGTCAGCTCGAGCTTGCCGGCCTCGATCTTGGAGAAGTCCAGGATGTCGTCGATGATCCGCAGTAGCGCCTGCCCGGCGCCCTGGACGCCCTCGGCGAGCCGCCGCTGCTCGGGGTCGAGGGGGGTCTGCAGCAGGAGGTCGTTGAGACCGACGACGCCGTTCATCGGCGTACGGATCTCGTGGCTCATCGTGGCCAGGAACTCCGACTTCTGCCGGGAGGCGGCCATCGCGGCGTCCCGGGTGGCGGAGAGCTCGGCGACGAGCCGCTCGCGCTCGGCGACGCGGGCCAGCTGCGCCGATATCTGGGCCACCATGTCGGCGATCATCGAGTGCCGGCTGAACGGGTCGAGCGCGGTCAGGACGACCACGATGATGATCTCGTCGTCGAGCAGCACGGGGAAGGCGATCAGCGGTCGGTCGCGGACGCTCTCGTCCCACACCAGCTCGCCGACATCGACCGCCTTGCGGGCCAGGCGACGCTCCTGATCGAGCTGGCTGGAGGTCAGCAGGGCGTCCTCGGCGGCGTCGGTCTCCTGAACGTACGCCGGGCGCAGGCCGTCGGGGGAGTCCGGGTCGGGCTCGAAGCCGCGGGCGCGGTACCAGTCCTCGTAGGTGGTGATGGCCTGCTTGGAGACGACCAGGACCTCCTCGAGCGTCTCGGCCTGGTTCGAGGCGCTGGTGAGGGCCTGCAGGAGCGTGTTCTGCCGCAGGGAGTCGCGCAGCGCGTCCTCGGTCTCGCGCTCGGCGGTCTGGTCCTGCACGGTGCCGCGCAGCACCGTGATCCGGCCGTCCTCGTCGGTCTCGACCACGCCGCGACCGTGCAGCCAGACCACGTCGGTGGCCGTACCCGTGTGGAGCCGGGCGTACCAGCTGACGACATTGTCGTCGGAGACGTCGCGGATCGAGGCGTCGACGGTCTCCCGGTCGCGCGGGTCGATCAACTGGAGGAAGGCCTCCCAGCTGGCCGGCGGCTGCTGGTC
>JAJUGK010000038.1 GCA_029268205.1 Nocardioidaceae bacterium | reverse complement strand
TCGCGGTGCTGCGCGGCGAGCCCGCGCCGCCCCACCTGCTCGGCTCGCTCTACGACGCCCGCGCCTGGGCGACCGCCGACACCGTCGCCCCGCCCGCGCGGCGCCGCGGCGGTCTGGTCGCGCTCGGGGTCGGCTCGGTGGGCGCCGCGTTCCTCGGTTTCACCGCCCTCGCCGGTGCGCCGGTCGGCCCGCAGTCACCCCCACCTCCGCCGACGGCCTCGATCAAGGGCTCGGTCAAGGGGTCGGTGGGCAGCGGGGCCGGCACCCGGGTCGGCACCCACGTCAGCTCCAGCGTGGGTCGCGGTGCCACCGCCCCGGCGCCGCTGTTGCGGACTAGGACAAGATAGGACGGGTGAACCCCCCTCCCGGTCAGCGCGACGGGCGTCCCGACGACGCGCACCTCTACGCGCCGTACCCCTCGCCGCTGACGCAGGCGTACGCGCCCCCGGCGCTGCGTGCGCCGGAACCGCCCGCACCGGCCTCGAGCGGACTCACCCGCGCCTCGTGGGCCTGGCTGGGCGTCGGCGCGCTGCTGTTCGCCCTGGTGGCCGGGGCGGTCGGTGCCCGGCTCGGCGCCGGCGACGGCGGGATCCTGGAGCTCGAGACGCGGACCGCCGTGCCGCTGCCGGACGACAACGGCAGCATCGCGGCGGTGGCCGAGGAACTGCTCCCCAGCACCCTGCAGATCGCCGCGCAGTGGGGCGAGGACGACGGGGCGACCGGGTCCGGGTTCGTGCTCGACGAGGACGGCCACGTCATCACCAACAACCACGTCGTCGCCGACGCCGCCCGCGGCGGGCGGATCGCGGTGATCGACGCCCGGGGGGAGCGGTACCCGGCCTCGGTCGTGGGCCGCAGCGAGACCTACGACATCGCGGTGCTCGAGGTCGACGGACTGACCGACGCGCGGCCGGCGGCGATCGGGGCGTCCCGGCAGATGCGGGTCGGGGAGACCGTCGTCGCGATCGGCTCGCCGCTGGGTCTCGGCTCGACGGTCACCTCGGGGATCATCTCCGCGTTGGAGCGGCCGGTGACGGCCGGGCCCGCTTCGGCGGCGTCCTACATCAACGCGGTGCAGACCGACGCCGCGATCAACCCCGGCAACTCCGGCGGACCGCTGGTCAACCTCCAGGGCCAGGTGGTCGGGGTCAACTCCGCGATCGCCACCGCCGGCGGGCTGGGCGGCGGGCGCGGCAGCATCGGGGTGGGTTTCGCGATCCCCATCGAGCAGGTCCAGATCACCGCCGACCAGATCCTGCGCACCGGCAGGGCCCGCTACCCGGTCATCGGGGCCAACGTCGACACCCGCGACACCGACGACGGCGCCCGGGTCGCCGAGGTGCCCGCCAGCGGACCGGCGGCGGAAGCCGGCCTGCGGGCGGGCGACGTGGTGACCCACGTGGAGGGCACCCGGGTCACCGACGGGGTGAGCCTGATCGTCGCCATCCGCTCGCGCCAGCCCGGCGAGACCATCACCCTGACCGTCGAGCGCGACGGGCGGGAGTTGGAGCTGGAGGTGGAGCTGGCCTCGCAGGTCGGCTGACCCGACCGGACCTCAGGTCGCCTCGACGTCGTACGGCGGGAGCTCGCCCTCGGCCAGCGGTCGGAGACCGGGCGGCGGCGGCTCGGACTCGTCGTCCTCCATCGCCTCGAGGATGTGCTTGCGGATCGCCTGCCGCGGATCGAGGTCGGTCAGCTCCAGATCGGCGAACTCCGGACCCAGCTCGCGGCGCAGGTCGTCGCGGGTGCTGTCGGCGTACCGCTTGAGCTGGCGCAGGAACCGGCCCGCCTGGCGGGCCAGGTCGGGCACCTTGTCGGGACCGAAGACGATCACCGCGACCAGCGCGATGACCGCAAGCTCCGCCAACCCGACGTCGAACACGGCTGCGAACCTACCCTGCGGGTGCGGTGTCCGGGTGCGGGGTCGTCAGGGCGCTCAGAGCTTGGCGGTGGGCGTGAGGCCCAACTGCATCCCGGCCAGCCCGCGGCCGCGGCCGGCGAGCTTCTCGGCGGCCCCGCGCAGCGCGACGGCCGCGGGGTTGTCGGGCTCGGCTACCACGATCGGGTCGCCGGAGTCGCCGCCGGCGCGCAGCACCTCGGCGAGCGGGATCTCGGCGAGCACCGGCACGTCGTACCCGAACCGGTTGCCCAGCGTCGAGGCGACCCGGGCGCCACCGCCGGAGCCGAACACCTCGAGCCGGTGCTCGGGACCGCAGTGCGGGCAGGGGAGGAACGACATGTTCTCGATCACGCCGACGACCCGCTGGTGCATCATCGAGGCCATCGTGCCGGCGCGCTCGGCGACCTCGGCCGCGGCCTCCTGCGGGGTCGTCACCACGACGACCTCGGCGCTTGGGAGGTGCTGGCCCAGCGAGATGGCGATGTCGCCGGTGCCGGGCGGCAGGTCGAGCAGGAGCGCGTCGAGGTCGCCCCAGTAGACGTCGGAGAGCATCTGGACCAGGGCGCGGTCGAGCATCGGGCCGCGCCAGGCGACCACCTGGTCGCGCCGCGGCTTGAGCATGCCGATGCTGATCACCGACAGCTCGCCGCCCTCGACCGGCACGGGCACCGGCATGATCATCTCCTCGACCTGGGTGGGCCGGACGTCGCCGACCCCCAGCATCGCGGGGACCGAGTGGCCGTAGATGTCGGCGTCGACGACCCCGACCTTGAGCCCGCTGCGGGCCATCGCGACGGCGAGGTTGACCGTCACCGAGGACTTGCCGACCCCACCCTTGCCACTGGCGATCGCGAACACCTTGGTGAGGGAGTCGGTGCGGGCGAACGGGATCTCGCGGGCGGCCTGACCACCGCGGAGGGTCTCCTGGAGCCCGGCGCGCTGCTCGGCGGTCATCACACCCAGGTCGATGTTGACGTTGCGCACGCCCGCGACCTCGCCGACCGCGGCGCGCACGTCGCGGTTGATGGTGTCCTTCATCGGGCAGCCGGCCACGGTGAGGAGCACCCGCACGTCGACGTCGCCGTCGGCACTGACCTCGACGCTGTCGACCATCCCCAGTTCGGTGATGGGACGGCGGATCTCGGGGTCGTTCACCCGCGCGAGGGCAGCGCGGACCTGCTCGAGGTCGGGAGAGCTCATGGGGGAGAGCCTACGTCGTGGCCGAGGGCCGTTCAGGGGCGCCCGTCATGGCCCTGGTCACCCTCGGCCGGCTGCTCCTCGTTGCGGCGCTCGTCGAGCTCGGCCAGCAGCGCCCGTAGCTCCGAGCGCAGATAGTCGCGGGTGGCGACCTCGCCGATGGCCAACCGCAACGACGCGACCTCGCGCGCCAGGAACTCCATGTCGGCGTGGGCGCGTGCGGTCGCGCGCCGGTCCTGCTCGGCGATCACCCGGTCGCGCATCTCCTGCCGGTTCTGTGCCAGCAGGATCAGCGGTGCGGCGTACGACGCCTGCAGGCTGAGCATCAGGGTCAGGAAGATGTAGGGGTAGGGGTCGAACTCGAGCCGGTCGGGGACCAGCGCGTTCCAGCCGAGCCAGATCGCGACGAACAGCGTCATGTAGAGCAGGAACCGGGCCGTGCCCATGAACCGGGCGAAGGTCTCGGCGAACGACCCGAACCGCTCGGGGTCGTACGACGGGCGCGGCACCAGCCGGCGGCGCAGCTCCCGGGGCGTGTCGAGCCGGCTGCGGGGGGTGTCGTCGGGTCGCCGCTCAGCCATCGAGGGCTCCCGAGGTCAGCGGGCGGTCGCGCCAGTTGTCGGGGAGCATGTGGTCGAGCAGGTCGTCGACGGTGACCGCGCCGAGCAGCCGGCCCTCCTCGTCGACGACCGGTGCTGCGACGAGGTTGTAGGTCGCGAGGTGGGCCGCGACGTCCTCCAGGGACGCCTCGGGGCGCAGGTAGTCCATGTCGGTGTCCAGCGCGCCGGCCACCAGGCTGGAGGGGGGTTCGCGGAGCAGCCGCTGGATGTGCACCACGCCGAGGAGCCTGCCGGTCGGCGGCTCCAGCGGCGGCCGGCACACGTAGGCGAGCGCGGCCAGCGAGGTCGTGAGCTCGGGGGCGCGTACGTGGGCCAGCGCCTCGGCGATCGTGGCGCTGGGCGGCAGGATCACCGGCTCCGGGGTCATCATGCCGCCCGCGGTGAGCTCCTCGTAGCTCATCAGTCGCCGCACGTCATCGGCCTCTTCGGGCTCCATCAGCCCCAGCAGCCGTTCGGCGGTCTCCGGCGGCAGTTCGGCGATCAGGTCGGCGGCGTCGTCGGCGCCCATCTCCTGCAGGATGTCGGCCGCCCGCTCGGAGTCGAGGATCCCCATGATCTCGACCTGGTCCTCGTCGGAGAGCTCCTCCAGCACCGCGGCCAGGCGCTCGTCGTCCAGCGCGGCCACGACCTCGCCGCGGCGCTTCGCCGTCAGGTCGTGGAGCATGATCGCCGCATCGGCGGGCCGCATCTCGTTCAGCGCCGCGACCAGGTGGATGGCGCCCTGTCCCTCCTCGGGGGTGCGCAGGCCCTCCACGTCGCGCCAGTCGACCACGTGGGTCTGACCGTGCCGGCGGAAGCGCTTGCCGGGCTCGGTGATCGCCACCCGGGTGACGACCCAGTCCCGCGTACGTGTCTGCTCGAGGCCGACGTCGTAGACCGTGCCGGTGATCTCCTCGTCGCCGGAGCGGAACCGCACCGTGCGGTCGAGCAATTGGGCCATCACCAGGGTCTCGGTGTGGCGGCGCTCGAACTTGCGGACGTTGAGCAGGCCGGTGGTGACGACCTGGTCGACGTCGATCCCGGTGATCCGGGTGACGGGCAGGAACACCCGCCGTCGACCCAGGACCTCGACGACCAGCCCCACCACGCGCGGCGGGTTGGTGCCGGGACGGATGACGATCACGACGTCGCGCACCTTGCCGACCTGGTCGCCCTGCGGATCGAACACCGGCAGGCCGACCAGCCGGGCGGCGTAGACACGGGTCGCGGAGGTGGTCACGTCCCTCACGTTAGTGGGGTCCCCGGCGGGTCCGGCGCCAGCGGCGGGCGGCACGCCGGTCGGGCGCCGGGGGAGCGACCTGGTCGTCGGGCGGGGGCGGGGCGAACCGCAGTCGCGCGATCTCGGCGAGCGCCTCGGCGAGCAGCCCGGGCATCAGCGCCGCGACCTCCTCGGGCGCGACGTCGTCGGGATGGGGCGCCTCCGGGTCGGGCACGGGCACGAGGTCGGCGAGGTCGCCGACCACCCGGTGACCGGCCTGCTCGATCCGGGCCGTCCACCGCCGGGCCACCGGCTCGAGTTCGGCGACGAGGTCGGCCGGCGCCCGCGGCGTCGTGCCCGCGGTCGCGGCGAGCACGCCCTGGGCGAGCCACCGCTTGACCACGTGTGCGTACGCCGGCTGCGGGATCCGGCCGTCGAGGGCGGCGACGACCTCGCGCAGCGCCCGCACCTGCGCCCGCCCGAGGGATCGGTTGGCCCGGTCCTGCCCCTCGGCCGGGAGCAGGCCGGTGGGGAGCCCGAGCGCCTGCGCGAAGCGACGGGTGAGGACCTCGGGCGCGGTGCCGCGCGGCGGCACCGTCACCACGTGGATGCGCTCGGCCGGCACGTGCGCACCCCACCGGGCGAGCACGTCGTCGAGATCCTGCGAGCGCCAGAACCCGGTCTCGGCGGCGGTCGACTCCTCCGGGCCCCACAACGCCCCGGTGAACTCCGCGAAGCTCCACGGCCGGCCGTTCTTGACCTCTTCCTGCCAGTGGGCGACCGCCTGCCGCGCCAGGTCGCGGACGGTGAGCACGACGTGCAGCTCCAGGTCGGCGGTGTCGGCCACAATTCGTTCGATCACCGAGGGCGCCGCGCCGGCGAGGATCTCGTGGCTGATCACGCCGGTGGTGTCGGGATGCGTCCGCACCCGCTGCAGCAGCTGCTCCCAGGTGCCGTCGACCAGGTCCGGCGACAACCCCCACAGGTCGTACTGCCCGCGCAGCTCGACCGCGGCGTGGAACATCCCCTCCGGCCGGACGAACGGGTAGAGGAACCCGGCCCCCCGCAGGGCGGGCCGGTTCTGCGCGAGCAGCCCCTGGAGATGGGTCGTGCCGCTCTTGGGCAGACCCACGTGCAGATGGAGGCGCTGGCGCGGTGGCGTCACGCCGCCATCGTGGTCGATCGCCGCCCGACTCGCCACGACCGGGCCCGACGACGCGCTGGACTACAGTGTCGCGGGCGCCCCGCCGGCCCGAGCAGATCCCGAGCAGATGATGAGGTGTGATCGACATCGTGAGTGATGCTGTCGTGGAGCTGGACGGGCGGGGGCTGACCCTGCACCGACCCGTCCCGGCCCGCGAGCGCGCGCTCGGCGTCGATCTCTACTGCGACGACCGGCACGTGTGGTCCACCACGATCGCGGGCGGGCAGGCCGCCCCGGTCTTCGTCGCCTGGCCGCGCCCGCTGGCGGGCTTCCTCGAGGGCGTCGCCCGGTTCCGCGTCGAGGCCGACGGCGAGGTGCTCTACGACCGCGAGACCCGCTTCGGCACCGCGGACAAGCGCATCGAGTTCGTCGATCGGGCCGGCATCCCGATCATGATCGACAAGTGGGGGCTGATGCAGCGCCCCTTCACCGGCCGGGGACCCGAGGTGATCGACCGGATGGTCGAGGTCACCGAGGACATGGTGCGCATCCTGCGGGAGGAGTGCGACGTCCACGCGTGGATCGCCTTCGGCACCCTGCTGGGTGCGGCCCGCGAGGGCGGGGTGATCGGGCACGACTCCGACATCGACCTGGCCTACGTCAGCCGGCACACCACGCCGGCCGCGATGGCGCGCGAGCTGTTCACGATCACCCGGGTGCTGCGCCGCCACGGCCTGCGGGTGCTGGTGAAGTCGGGGTCGTTCATCACGGTGTTGTTCGAGGCCGCCGACGGTGGCAACGCCAGCATCGACCTCTACACCTGCTTCTACGTCGGCGACCTCCTGCACGAGACCGCCACGGTGCGTGCTCCGGTGCCGCGCTCGGCGATCGAGCCGCTGGGGGAGATCGCCTTCGAGGGTCGGATGCTGCCCGCGCCGGCGGACCCCGAGGCACTGCTCGCGGCGTCGTACGGTCCGGGGTGGCGCACGCCCGACCCGTCCTTCCGCCACCAGCCCGGCCCCGACATCGCCCGCCGCTTCGACGGCTGGTTCGGGTCGACGATGCGCCAGCGCCGCGAGTGGGAGCGCACCCTGCGCCGCGAGCGGGCCGAGGAGGACCTCGCGCCGTCGACCCTGGCCCGGGAGCTCGGCGAGCGGTGGACCACGCCGCACACGGTCGTCGACATCGGCTGCGGGCGCGGGGCCGACGCTCTGCACCTCGCCGGCCGCGGTCACCGGGTGGTCGGACTCGACTACGCCCGCGGCGTCACCCGCGCCGCCGCTCGGCGGGCCCGCGCCGAGGACCTGCCGGCGTCGTTCGCCGGCACCAACCTGCTGGTCCTGCGCGACGTGCTCACCCGGGCGGCGGAGCTGACCCGCACCGACCCGCGCCCCGACACCGTCCTCGCCCGGGACGTGCTGCCCGCGCTGCACCCCGACGCCTGGGAGAACTTCTGGCGGCTCACCGGGCTGCTGCTGCGGGGCGGCGGCGTCGCCCACATCGAGAACGTCCGCGGCCCCGCACTCACCGACGGGGGCGCCCGCCGGCGCGAGGTCTCCGCCGAGGCGCTGGTCGCGGCCGCGCGTCGGGCCGGCGCCGCGACCGTCGTACGCGAGCCCGACGACACCAGCGGCGAGGAGCCCGCGGAGCGCTGGATCCTGACGTGGAACCGAAGGGAAGACCGATGACCGACCGCGTGTACGTGCACGTCGGCGCGCCGAAGTCCGGCACCACCTACCTGCAGGGGGTGCTCGAGACCAATCGCGCGCTGCTCGGCGCCGCCGGCATCCGGGTCGTGGGGGAGCGCCACCTCGACCTCGTGCACGCCGGGATGGTCATCCGTGAGGACCCGCGCCTGGAGCGGCTGCCCGCGACGGCCCGCTCGGCCTGGGACCGGTTGGTCGCCGAGGTCCGGGCCTGGGAGGGGCCGGTGGCCATCATCAGCTACGAGCTGCTGGCCGGTGCCTCCGCCGAGCAGGTCGAGCGCGCGCTGGCCGACCTCACGGGACACGAGGTCCACGTCGTCATCACCGCCCGCGACCTGGCCGGCGCGGTCCCCTCGGCCTGGCAGGAGCGGCTGAAGTTCGGGCTGACCACCCCGCTGGAGGACTGGTCGCCACGACCGGAGTCGGCCGGACCGCGCGCCGAATGGGGATGGCGCACCCTCGACCCCGCTGGCGTGGCCGCCCGGTGGGGCGCGACCCTCCCGCCCGAGCGCGTGCACATCGTCACCGCGCCCCGCAGCAGCGGCGACCCGACCGAGCTGTGGCGCCGGTTCGCCGAGGCGGTGGCCATCGACGTCCCCGGCCTCGACCTGCGCCCCGAGCGCCGCAACGAGTCGCTCGGTGTGGTGCAGACCGAGCTCCTGCGCCGGGTCAACGCCCACACCGGAGAGCACTTCGCCACCAGCCGCGAGCAGGCGCTGTGGCTGCGCGACACGCTCGCCCACGCCGTGCTCGCCCCGCAGGACGGCGAGCGCATCGGTCTGACCCCGGCGCAGCTGGAGGCCGCCACCGAGCGCAGCACCGCCGCGATCGCCCAGCTGCGCGAGGCCGGGTACGCCGTCCACGGCGACCTCGACGACATCCGCGCCACGGCACGGCCCGGGCGTACGCCGGGCGAGGTCGCCGACGGCGAGCTGCTGAGCTCCGCGATCGCCGCGATCGGCGACCTGCTGCTGTTGCTGCGCGACCGCACCCGCGAACGCAACCGGCTGCGGGCGGGCGGTGACCAGGGGGCGGAACCGGGACTCCTCGGCCGTGCCAAGCGGGTCATCCGGGGCACCACCGCGGTCGCGCTGCGACGCGAGACCGACGAGCTGCGCCGCACCGTGGAGCGGCTGGAGACCCAGCTCCAGGAGCACCGGGCGCTGCAGCTGCGGGTGGCCGAGCTGACCGATCTCGTCGCCGAGCTGATGCTGCCCACCGACCTGCACGACGACGAGGCCGTGCAGGCCGCGCTCCAGCGCTACCGCGAGGAGTCGCTGTGAACCTCCACGCCGTCCGGGGGCGGGTCTCGGAGGGGATCGGTCGCGGCCCTGTGCGCCGGCTCGCCGACCGCGTCCGACGACTCGAGGTCGGGGTGGCCGAGGAGCGGGTGCTGCTCGAGCAGCTGGAACCACAGGTCTCCGCGCTCGAGTCGATGGTGGGCACACTGCTCGAGCGCCGTCCCACCCAGCCCGGGGGCGCCGATGCTGGGGCGTAGGCCGCGCGTCGTGCGGACCTTCCCCGGGGAGGTCGGCGTGCCGGGTGCTGCCCTGCGGGTCGGTCGACGCCGGGCCGAGGTGGTGGTCGTGACGACCGCACCGACCGCGGCGTGGCTCGCTACGTGGTGCGCGGACTTCGCGCAGACCGGGCGACCGCTGGGCGAGCAACCGGCCGACCTCGGGGTGCTTCGCGCGCTGCGGGAGGCGCAGGGGCGGCGTACGGCGCTGGCCGTGCTGCCGCCCCCGCCGGTGCCCACCGACCTCGGCATCGCGATGCTCGACCGGGTCGCGGGCCTGCTCGCAGCCGAGCCGGACCTCGTGCCGGCGCCCGAGCGGGCGGCGGTGCTGCGGGAGGTCGTCGACCGGGTGCCCCGGACGACGACGCCGGCGGTGCCCCGCGTCCCCGACGGCCTCGCCGAGGAGGTGGCCGGGATCGAACGCTGGATCACCACGCACGACGTCGCCGTGCACGGCCAGCGCGATCTGCTGGACGTGCCGACACCGGCGCCCGCGCCGGACCCCGACGCCGTCGTGGACGCCACGGCGCAGCTGCTCACCGAGGTGCTCGACGAGCTGCGGCGCGCCGTCCGTCGCCAGCGACGGGCCGCCCAGGAGGCTGAGGCAGATGGCTGAGCGGGTGCTGATCCACATCGGGCAACCCAAGACCGGAACGACCTACCTGCAGACGATCGCCTGGGCCCACCGCGAGCTGCTCGAGGAGCGCGACCGGGTACGGCTGCCCGCCGACCGGGCCGACCACCTCTGGGCCTCGCTCGCCGTTCGCGAGGACCCGCGATTGGCCTCGCGCTCCGAACGCGCCCCGGGTGCGTACGACCGAGTGCTGCGCGGGATCGAGGAGTGGGACGGCACGGCGGTGGTGACCCACGAGTTCTTCGGCGCCGCCACCGCCGAGCAGGCCGCCCGGTTCGTCGACCGGATCGCCGCCGACCGGGTCGAGGTGCTCGTCACCGCCCGCGAGCCGGTCGGGCTCACCACCGCCGCGTGGCAGGAGTCCCTCAAACGGGGGCGCACGACGCCGCTGCGCGCGTTCGCCACCGAGCCGAGCGACGACCCGACCGATGTGTGGTCGCTGCGCTCGATCGACCTCGCCGACGTGCTCGACCGGTGGGCGCCGGCGGTGCCGGAGGGGCACACGCACGTGCTCGTGTTGCCCCGCCGCCGGGGCGCGCCCGACGAGCTGTGGCACCGCTTCGCCGCCCTCGTCGGCATCGGTGCCGACGACATCGACGTCGACGTCGCGCGCGGCAACCCCTCCATGGCCCTGGCGGACGTGGAGTTCCTGCGACGGTTCCACCCCTACAACAACCCCCGGATGGACAGCCTGACCGCCCGCAACCGGTGGGTCCGCCGCTACCTGACCGAGGGGCACCTCGCCGGGCGACCCGGCGACCGCGTCGGGCTGCACCCCGACCAGGTCGCGGCCGCGCGGGAGCGGGGTCGGCGCGCACTCGCCGCGCTCGAGCGGCACGCCGTGCGCGTCGACGGCGACCCGGGCGACCTGCTGGTCCCCGACGACCTCCCGCCGCAACGGACCCCCGACGACGTCACCCCCGAGGAGCTCGTCGATGCTGGGCTGCGGACGGTGCTGGCCGTCGCCGCCGATCTCGCGGGAACCCGCGCTGCCGATCCCGGCGCTACTGGCCGGTAATATCTGCCACCACGCTGCTCCGCCTCCAGGAAGGAAGACCACCATGGGTCGCCTCTGCCAGACCGACGGGCTCTCCGACATCCAGACCGAGATCCTCAAGACCGTGCGTCAGTTCGTCGAGGCGAAGGTCATGCCGGTCGCCACGGAGCTGGAGCACGCCGACGAGTACCCCACCGAGATCGTGGAGGGGCTCAAGGAGCTGGGGCTGTTCGGGCTGATGATCCCCGAGGAGTACGGCGGGCTGGGCGAGTCGCTGCTGACCTACGCCCTGTGCGTGGAGGAGATCGCCCGCGGCTGGATGAGCGTCTCCGGCGTCATCAACACCCACTTCATCGTCGCCCACATGCTCCTCAAGCACGGCACCGAGGAGCAGAAGCAGAAGTACCTGCCGAAGATGGCCACCGGCGAGATCCGGGGTGCGTTCTCGATGTCGGAGCCCGGGCTGGGCAGTGACGTGTCGGCGGTCTCGACCAAGGCCACCCGCAAGGACGACGGGTCGTACTCCATCACCGGCCAGAAGATGTGGCTGACCAACGGCGGCAGCTCCAACCTGGTCGCGGTGCTGTGCAAGACCGACGAGGGCGCCGACTCGGTCTACAAGAACATGACGACCTTCCTGGTGGAGAAGGAGCCCGGCTTCGGCGAGACCGCGCAGGGCGTCACGGTGCCCGGCAAGATCGACAAGATGGGCTACAAGGGGATCGACACCACCGAGATGATCCTCGAGGACCACCAGATCTCCGCCGACCAGATCCTCGGCGGCGAGCCCGGCAAGGGCTTCTTCCAGATGATGGACGGTGTCGAGGTCGGGCGGGTCAACGTCGCCGCCCGGGCGTGCGGCATCGCCCTGCGCGCCTTCGAGCTCGGCATCGGCTACGCCCAGCAGCGCCAGACCTTCGGCAAGCCGATCGCGCAGCACCAGGCGATCCTGTTCCGGCTGGCCGAGATGGCGACCAAGGTCGAGACCGCCCACAACATGATGGTGCGCGCGGCCCGGCTCAAGGACTCCGGGGAGCGGATGGACGTCGAGGCCGGCATGGCCAAGATGCTCGCCAGCGAGTACTGCAACGAGGTCGTCGAGGCGTCGTTCCGCATCCACGGCGGCTACGGCTACTCCAAGGAGTACGAGATCGAGCGGCTCTACCGGGAGTCGGCGTTCATGCTGATCGGTGAGGGCACCTCCGACATCCAGAAGATGATCATCGGGCGCGCCCTGCTCAAGGACTACCAGGCCTGATCAGCGCGTGTGGTCGATCGAGGCGAGGAGCCGGGTCAACCGCTCCTCGTCCCGGTCGACCGCCGGCACGAGCACCTCGACCATCACGTCGAGCACCTCGGAGAGCCGCTGGTTGAGCCGGCGGCTCTCGGCCACCGCCTCCTCCAACACCTCGATCCGGCGCACCAGATCGGCGTCGGCCGACCCGCCGCCGATGCGGCGCTTGATCCGGCCGGCCACCGACCGGACCGGGGACTTCTCGGGCTTCGCTGCCATCAGGGCCACCTCACGATCATCCTGCAGATAACGGGGTTCTCGTCGCCGAGCGGCGCGAGGTCGCGGCCGGTGACCGTCTCGACGACGGTGCCTCCGTGCCGCTCGATCTCGGCCCGTACGCGGTGCGGGGCCGGATAGAAGCGTCGACGCGGACCGAAGTGCTTGGGGTCGCGTCGTGACCGCGGGGTGCGGAACTCGAGGAACGTCAGCCCGCCCCGCCGCTGGGAGAGCCGGCACAGCCGCCAGAAGTACGTCCAGGTGTCCGGCGGCAGGGTGTCGAGCAGCCCGCGGGCATAGAGGTGCACCGGGCCCGGCAGGCGGGCGTACTGCGCGCCGCGGATCAGGACGTCGCGGGGCGAGGCGGCCGAGAACTCGGCCAGGTCGAGGCTCACGCCCTTGCGGCGCGCCAGCTGGCGGGCGAGCGCGCGGGCCTTGGGGGCGAGGTCGAGCGCCTTGACGTCGTACCCCTTGCGGGCGAAGAAGACCGCGTCGCGGCCGTTGCCGGTGCCGACGTCGACCACCGTGCCGCTGGCCGCGTCGGCCTCGACCAACTGCTCGTGGGTCCACCGCGCGAAGTCCGACGGCTTCGTCGGCACCTGCTCGCCGTTGTTGGCGTAGAAGGTCTGCCACTGCTTGTGGCCGCGACGGGTGGAGCGCCACCAGTCGCTCATCATCTGCATGTTCTCGGGCGGGTGGTCGAAGTGGAACGCCGGGTCCGGGACCTGCCAGGTCGGCCCGTAGGTGAAGGCCAGGAAGGCGTCGACGTCGCGCGGCGCGGGCATCGGCACACCTTCGAGCTCGATCGTGCCGAAGGGCACGATCGCCGCCCGTGGCAGCTTCCCGCGCAACGAGCCGGTGATGTGGAAGTGGTCGCCGATGTGGAAGGAGCCGAACACGTCCACCCCGGCGCGCGCGCCGTTGGGCAGCGAGACCCAGACCTTGAAGTTCGCACTCGACATCCGTACGACCGTCCACCCGCGCTCGCGCATCGCGAGCTCCGCGGCGCGGCACTCGCGGACGATGTCGAAGGGGTGGGTGAACTTGCTCAGGTAGGCGACGTCGGTGTCGGAGTCGTGGCCGATCATCCGGCCGTCGCGCCGGGCGCCGAGCAGGCACCCGTAGGCGAGGTAGGCGTCCAGGCCGCACACGTCGCGCAGGTCGTCGAGGACCCGCCGGGTCGCCTCGACCAGGTGCCGGCGCGACTCCTCGTCGATGCGCAGGAAGGTCCGCTTGAGTCGACCGGCCTTGTCGACGGCGAGCGGGTGGCCGTCGACATCGAGCAGTTCGAGCGGCTCGGAGGAGCCGCCGAAACTGACCCGATCGGCGAAGAGGACCGTGTCGCCGTTGTGGGGGACCAGACGGACGTCGGCGGCGCCGACCAACCGGTCGGCCAACGCCCGCGGCCACGGCACGTGGCGACCGGCGGCGTGCGGCACACCGTCCCGGGCCGGGTTGAACGACCACACCCGCTCGCCGCCGAACTCGACGTTGAGCGCCTCGTCGATGTCCGCGGGGACGACGAGTCCGTCGTCCCCGATGCGGACCTCACTCATCCTCGACCCACTTCCACGACGCCAGGGTGCCGCTGACGACCGTCTCGCGCGTCGCGGCCGGCGTGTCGGCGGTGTGGGTGAAGGTCAGCACATAGGTGTCGCCGTCGCGGACCACGAGCACCTGGTCGTAGACCAGGTCGTGGCCCTGCTGCGTGGTCGTCGCGGTCTGGTAGAGCGCGGTCTCGCAGGCGACCTCCCGGTCCTCGCCGGGGGTGACGTCGGAGGCGGCCTGGGAGAGCTCGGTCGAGAACTGCTCCCGCAGCTGCTCGACGTCGTCGACGCCGGTGTCGGCGGTGACGATGACGTTGAGGTTGTCGGCGAAGCCGTCGTCCACGCTGGCGCGGTCGGCCCAGGCGATGCCGCTGACGTTGCCGCCGGTGAGGGCCGCGGTGAGCTGGTCGCTCACGTCCTGCCACCCCTTCGGCGGGGCGAAGGCGAAGCCGTCGCCGGCGGCCTGCCCCGCGCCGGCGGCGTCGGTGACGCACGGGTCGTCGGGCTCGGGCGCATCGCTGATGCCGTGGGAGCTGCTCGGGTCGTCGGTGGGCTCGGCGGACTCCGTCGGCGAGGCCGACGCGGTCGACTCGGCGCGGTCGGCGTCGTCCCCGTCGCCGCCGCAGGCGGCGACGCCGAGGAGCAGGACGACCGCCAGGGCGGTCGCGCGCAGCGGACGGAGCGGTCCGAGACGGGTAGCCATGGGAGCCACCCTAGGTGGACGCGGGCGGGGTTGCGCGCAGGGAGCGCGAGCCGCGGGGAAATCCCTCGACCTGCGGCGCCCCGGCTGCGATGGTGGTGGTCCCAGCGGCCGCCAGATGAAGGAGCACCCATGACCGAGCAGCACGAAGGCGCACCCCAGGACGTGAAGGCCAAGATGCGGGAGGCGCTGGCGCGCAAGCAGGGCAACGACCCCGGCGTCCCGCATCCGGCCGAGTCGCGCGACAAGGCGCACGGCCCCGAGGTCGTCGGCGGCGCTCCGAAGATGCACCGGCGCAAGGCCGGCGGCGGCGGCTCCTGACGACGCGATCTGTGTCTCATCGCCGGTGTCCCCATGGGCGGGGGCACCGGCGATTGGCATGATGGCGCCGTACCCGCCGGTAGCACCCGCGCCGGCGTCGCAGCGAGACAGGAGTGGCGCCCATGCAGTTCGGTCGTAGCTACGAGGAGTTCGAGGTCGGGGCGACCTACAAGCACTGGCCCGGCAAGACCGTCACCGAGTACGACGACCACCTGTTCTGCCTGCTCACGATGAACCACCACCCGCTGCACCTCGACACGCACTACGCCGAGGAGACCACGCAGTTCGGCAAGAACGTGGTGGTCGGCAACTACGTCTACTCGATCCTGCTGGGCATGAGCGTCCCCGACATCTCCGGCAAGGCGATCGCCAACCTGGAGATCGAGTCGCTGCGTCACGTCGCGCCGACCTTCCACGGCGACACGCTCTACGGCGAGACCACCGTGCTCGACAAGTGGGAGAGCACGTCGAAGGACGACCGCGGCGTCGTGCACGTCGAGACCATCGGCTACAACCAGGACGGCAAGGTCGTGTGCATCTTCCGCCGCAAGGTGATGGTGCCGAAGCAGAACTACCTGGAGTCCCGCGGCGGCGAGCAGCCCGGACGGCCGGTCCCGCAGCCCGACAAGTTCTGGCCCGGCCCGCAGGGGTCCTGACCGCGCCCACCGCGCGACCGGGGGCGGGCGACGCTACCCTCCGAGTGTGACGCTCTCGGCCGGCTGCCCGCGCTGCCCCGCCCCCGTGTCCGGGGACGACCCGGACACCGCCGGGGGCACCGGCTGGCACTGCCCCGACCACGGGGCGGTCGTGCCGCTGTGGCGGCCCGAGGCCTCCTCCTACGAGGCGTTCCTCGACCACCTCGAGCGCAGCCCCGACTTCCCGACCTACCTGCCGTGGCCGCTGGGTCCGGGCTGGACGGTCACCGACTTCGGCTGCGTGGCCGACCGGGCCGCCCCCGGCACGACCCCCGTACGGGCGACGGTCACCACGTGTGTGGGGGCCACCGATCCCGATGGGGTCGTCGAGGTGACGATCGTGAGCGAGGAGCCCGGCACCGGGCTCGGCCGCCGGGTCGCCGGCACCGACCACGACGACCCCGGCCACGAGGTCGGGGTGGGGCCGCCGGCCGTACGGGTGCGGATCGAGCCGTTCAGCGTGGCGCTGTGGGCGGTCTCGACCAGCATCACCGACGTGGAGTTCGACCGCTCGGTGTTCGCCGGCGAGGCCGACGGTCGCTGGTTGTGGCTGGTGCTGCGCCCCGCATCGGCGGCGCTGCTGCTGCGCGATGAGTGGATCTTCGCCGACGTCGCCCGGCTCGGCCCGCAACTGGTGGAGATGTCGTTCGGCGGGAGCCCGCCCGCATGGTGAGGATCGACCTGCACACCCACAGCTCCCGCTCCGATGGCACGAGCCCGCCCGCGGAGGTGGTCGCGCACGCCGTCGGGGCCGGCCTCGACGTCATCGCGCTCACCGACCACGACACCGCCGAGGGGTGGGGCGAGGCGGCGGCCGCGGCCGACGAGCTCGGCATCACCTTCGTCCCGGGCATGGAGGTCAGCTGCCGACTCGGGTCCCGCGGCGTGCACCTGCTGGGCTATCTGCCCGATCCGACCCACCCCGGGCTGGCCCGGGAGCTCGAGCGGATCCTGGAGGGACGCGACGGGCGGATGCCCCAGATCGTGGCCAAGCTGCAGGCGATCGGCATCGCGATCGAGGAGGCCGACGTGCACGCCGTCTCCGGCGACGCGGCGGCCAGCGGTCGTCCGCACGTCGCCGACGCCCTGGTGCGGGCGGGGGTGGTGGAGGCCCGCGACGAGGCGTTCGCCCGCTTCCTCGGGCCGTCGGGTCCGGCCTACGTACGGCGCTACGCCACCCCGCTGGAGGACATGATCACGCTGATCCGGGAGGCCGGCGGGGTGAGCGTGCTGGCCCATCCGTGGGGGCGGGGCAGCCGCAGCGCGCTCGACGCCGACACGATCGCCCGCCTCACCGACCACGGCCTGACCGGTCTCGAGGTCGACCACCAGGACCACGACGCCGACGACCGGGAGCGGCTGCGCGCGATCGCGGCCGACCTCGACCTGGTCGTCACCGGCTCCAGCGACCACCACGGCACCGGGAAGGTCGACCACGACCTGGGCTGCAACACCACCGCGCCCGACCAGCTGCACCGGCTGCTGGAGGCGGCGGCCGCGGCGGCCCGCGCCTCCGGGCGTACGGTGCCGACCCTCGCCGGGCCCGGACTTGACTGACCCCTCGGCTGACCCCTCGGCTGACCTTCGGTCGGGCGCGACTACCGGCGGCCGAGCCGCTGGAACCCGGCGAGCAGGCCGCGCGGCACGTACCGCTGGCCGGCGACGATCGCCTTGTAGGCCGCGCCCGGCACCGAGACCCGGCGCCCGCGGTCGAGGTCGCGCAGCGCGGCCCGCACCAGGTCGGGCGCCTCGAGCCAGAGGAACTCGGGCGCCGAGGAGCGGTCGACCCCCATCCGGCCGTGGAACTCGGTGCGGGTGAAGCCGGGGCACAGCGCCATCACCCGGACGCCGGAGTCGCGGTAGGTCAGGTCGGCCCACTCGCTGAAGCTGGTGACCCAGGCCTTGGCCGCGCCGTAGGTGCCGCGGGGGAGGTAGCCGGCGACGCTGGAGACGTTGACCACCGCGCCCGTACCCCGTTGCACCATCGCACCCAGGGCGGCGTGGGTGAGGCGGAGCACCGCGGTCACCAGCACGTCGAGCATCTGCTGCTCGTCCTCGATGTCGTTGGCCAGCAGCGGCTGCTTCAGCCCGAACCCGGCGTTGTTGACCAGCAGGTCGACGGGGCGGTCCGGGTCGCGGAGCCGGTCGGCGACGCGGTCGACATCGGCGCGCGCGGCGAGGTCGGCGACGAGCACCTCGACCGCGGTGCCGTGGGTCGTGCGCAGCTCCTCGGCGAGCTCGTCGAGCCGGTCGGCCGAACGCGCGACCAGCACCAGGCGGTCGTACGACCCGGCCAGCTGGCGGGCGAACTCCAGGCCGATGCCGGAGGTGGGGCCGGTGACGGCAGCGGTACGGGCGGCGGCGCTCATGGCGGCACTATCGCATGGCCCACATCGGCGGCGCGGCGCGTGCGCGGTGGGGCACAATGAGCCCCAAATGAACCGACCCTCCCGCATCCTCGCCGTCGCCAACCAGAAGGGCGGCGTCGCCAAGACCACCAGCGTCGCCTCGCTCGGGGCGGCGCTGGCCGAGCTCGGCCACCGCGTGCTGCTGGTCGACCTCGACCCCCAGGCGTGCCTGACGTTCTCCCTCGGCATCGACCCCGAGGACCTCGAGCTGTCGATCCACCACGTCCTCACGCAGGGCAAGTCGCCCGCCGACGTGCTGATCGCCACCGACGACGGGGTCGACCTGCTGCCCGCGACCATCGAGCTGGCCCGGGCCGAGGCCGACCTGCTGACCCGCACCGGCCGCGAGCACGTGGTCAAGATGGCGCTCGAGGACCTGCCCGAGCCGGGCTACGACTGGGTCCTGCTCGACTGCCCGCCCTCGCTGGGGGTGCTCACCGTGGCGGCCCTGACGGCTGCGGAGGCGGTGCTGATCCCGCTGCAGTGCGAGACGCTGTCGCACCGCGGGGTGGGCCAGCTGCTCGACACCGTCCACGACGTCCGGCGCTACACCAACCGCGGGCTGCGGGTCGAGGGCGTGCTGCCGACGCTGTACGACGGCCGCACCAACCACGCCCGCACGGTGCTGGAGACGATCTCGGAGACCTACGAGCTCGACGTGATCACCCCGCCGATCCCGAAGTCGATCCGGTTCGCCGAGGCCCCGGCCGCCGGCCGCTCCATCCTGGCCACCACCCGCAAGCACCGCGGGGCGCAGGCCTACCGCGAGGTCGCGGAGAACCTCGTCGCCCGGGCGGCCGAGCGCTGATGGCCCGCCCGCACGGCCGTCGCCGGGCGGTCCCCGCCCGCGGCGGCGCGCACCGCGCACCGCGAGCGCGCATGCGCTGGGGCCGGCTCGCTGCGGCCCTGAGCGCCGCGGCGGTCACGCTGGTCACGATCGGCGCCGGCATCGGCCTGGGCCCCACCGGCGGTGGCGAGGCCGCGCACGCCGAGGCCGTCGTACCCGACGCACCGCGGGTGACCCGCACGGTGCCGACGGTGCCCGCGGTGCCCACCCCCGCGCCCGAGCAGGTCGCGCACGACGCGCTCGTCGCCCGCCGTACCGACACCCGGCTGCCGGCCAACAGCGGCAGCGGCCGCCGCGTGGTCTTCGACGCCGACCGGCAGCGCGTGTGGCTGGTCGCCGGTGGGCAGGGCGAGCGCTCCCGCGTGCTGCGCACCTACCTCGTCTCCGGCAGCACCCTCGACAACCTGCAGCCCGGCCGCTACGAGGTGTGGTCGCGCTCGCGGCACGCCACCGCCATCGACGACGCCGGCACCATGCGGTGGATGGTCCGCTTCGCCCGCGGCGAGCGCGCCGCCATCGGCTTCCACGACATCCCCCTCGACCGCGGCCGCCGGGTCCAGACCCCCGACCAGCTCGGCACCCCGCTCTCCTCCGGCTGCATCCGCCAGGCCACCCCCGACGCCCGCGCGCTGTGGCGCTTCGCCCGCCTCGGCACCCCCGTGGTGGTCACCAGCTAGGTGCGCGGGGGCCCCGGAAGTCACCACATATGTGGTGTTTTCGGCACTTCCGACACGTTTTCACCGCTTGAAACGCCAAGAACCCGTCCGAAGTACGTACGCCGTCCGGGGCCGAGGCCCAGGACGGCGTACGTACGGTGCGCGTCGATCTCAGTCGTTGGCGGTCGCGCTCTCGCGCGGTGCGGCCGCGTCGCTGCCCTGACCGCTGCCCTGACCGCCGCCCCCGGACCGCCGGCGCCGGCGCCGGCGCGGGGCGCC
>JAJUGK010000037.1 GCA_029268205.1 Nocardioidaceae bacterium | reverse complement strand
GCTACGACGGTCCCGACCTGGCGGAGGTGGCGCAGTTGACCGGGCTCGAGGAGGACGCCGTGGTCGCCGCGCACACCGGCGCGCCGTGGCGGGTGGCCTTCGGCGGGTTCGCCCCCGGGTTCGGCTACCTCACCGGAGGGGACCCCCGCCTGGTGGTGCCCCGCCGCGCCGAGCCCCGGACCGTCGTACCGGCCGGTGCGGTCGGGCTGGCGGGGTCCTTCAGCGGGATCTATCCGCGCGAGTCGCCCGGTGGATGGCAGTTGATCGGCACCACGGCGACCCGGCTGTGGGACCCCGACCGGGAGCCGCCGGCGCTGCTGCGGCCGGGCGCGGTGGTCCGGTTCGTGGAGGTGGACCGATGAGGAGCCTGCTGCGCGTCCTGCGCACCGGGCCCCTGGCGCTGCTGCAGGACGACGGGCGCCCGGGGCAGGCGGCCGTCGGCGTCGGACGCTCGGGCGCGGCGGACCGCACGGCGTACGCCCTGGCCAACCGGCTGGTCGCCAACCCTCCCGGACTCGCCGCCATCGAGACGACCCTCGGCGGCCTGGAGCTCGAGGTGCGCGGCGCGGGCGTGCTGGTCTGCCTCACCGGCGCCCCGGCACCGCTGCACGTCGACGGCGTCGCGGTGGGCGATCACGCCCCGATCGTCGTGCCCGCGGGGTCGCGGTTGCGCGTCGGCCCGCCGGTCGCCGGCCTGCGGTCCTACCTGGCCGTACGCGGCGGCATCGACGTCCCGCCGGTGCTCGGGTCGCGCAGCCACGACGTGCTCTCGGGGTTGGGGCCGCCGCCGCTGGCCGAGGGCGACCTGCTCCGCGTCGGCCCGGCGCCGCGGGAGCAGCCGAGCGTCGACCAGGCCCCGCCGCCCCGCTACGACGAACCGGCCGTGCTGCGGGTCGTCCGGGGTCCCCGTGCCGACCGGGTTGTCGACGCCGACGCCCTGGTGGACACCACCTGGACCGCCTCCGACCGCAGCAACCGCATCGGGATGCGGCTGACCGGCGGCCGGGTCGCCCCGGTCGCCGGCGCCGGCGAGCTGGTGAGCGAGGGGGTGTGGCGCGGCGCCGTGCAGGTGCCGCCGAACGGCGAGCCGGTGGTCTTCCTCAGCGACCACCCGGTCACCGGCGGCTACCCGGTCGTCGGCGTGGTGCTCGGCGCCGATGTCGACCGGGCCGCGCAGGTGCGCCCCGGGCAGCAGGTGCGGTTCCGCTGGGTCGGGGCTCCCTGATCAGCCCCGGCCGGCCGATCAGTGCGCGGCGGGCTCGACCAGCTCGACCAGGACGCCGCCGGCGTCCTTGGGGTGGACGAAGTTGATCCGGGAGTTCGCGGTCCCGCGCTTGGGGGCGTCGTAGAGCAGCCGCAGCCCGCGCTCCCTCAGGATCGCCGAGACCTGCTCGACGTCGGTGACCCGGTAGGCCAGCTGCTGCAGCCCGGGACCGGAGCGGTCGAGGAACTTCGCGATCGTCGAGGACTCGTTCAGCGGTGCCAGCAGCTGGATGCAGGAGCCGGAGTCGCCGACCCGCACCATGGCCTCGCGGACGCCCTGCTCCTCGTTGGTCTCCTCGTGGGCGACCTCCATGCCGAACTTCTCGCGGTAGAACGCGATCGCCTCGTCGAGGTCGGGGACCGCCACACCGACGTGGTCGATGCAGAGGAACAGGTGCTCGGGCACGGAGAGGTCAGTCATGAGGGCATCGTCGTACGCCGCGCGCCCGGGTGGAAGCCCCCGGGGGAGGACTGTGACGAGCCCTACACGAAGCCTCGCTCCGCCCCCTCCCCACCGCCGGTACCGGCGGGTAGTGTCACAGCCGCGCTCATCCGTCGAGAACCCGCCAGGAGGCCCCTCATGTCCGGATCCGTGATCGTCGCCGGAGCTCGTACGCCGATCGGTCGGCTGCTGGGAGGGTTGAAGGACCAGTCCGCCGCCGACCTCGGTGGCGTCGCCATCAAGGGCGCCCTGGAGAAGGCCGGCGTCACCGGCGACCAGGTCGACTACGTGATCATGGGCCAGGTCATCCAGGCCGGCGCCGGTCAGATCACCGCCCGCCAGGCGGCCGTCAAGGGCGGCATCGGCATGGACGTGCCGGCCATCACCATCAACAAGGTCTGCCTCTCGGGCATCAACGCCATCGCCATGGCCGACCAGCTGATCCGCGCGGGCGAGCACGACGTGATCGTCGCCGGCGGCATGGAGTCGATGACCCAGGCCCCGCACCTGCTGCCGAAGTCCCGCGAGGGCTTCAAGTACGGCGACACCGCGCTCGTGGACTCCATGGCCTACGACGCCCTCTACGACCAGTTCACCGACCAGGCGATGGGCAAGCTCACCGAGCAGTGCAACGCCGCCGGGGCGAACCTGAGCCGCGAGGAGCAGGACGCCTTCTCCGCCCGCTCCCACCAGCTCGCCGCGCAGGCGTGGAAGAACGGCGTCTTCGACGAGGAGGTCGTCCCCGTCGAGATCGCCACCCGCAAGGGCACCGTCACCGTCAGCCAGGACGAGGGCGTCCGCGGCGAGACCACCGCGGAGTCCCTCGCCGGTCTCCGGCCGGCCTTCGCCAAGGACGGCACCATCACCGCCGGGTCCTCCTCCCAGATCTCCGACGGCGCCTGCGCCGTGGTGGTCATGAGCAGGGCCAAGGCCGAGGAGCTCGGGCTGACCTGGATCGCCGAGATCGGCGCGTCCGGCCAGGTCGCCGGCCCCGACTCGACCCTGCAGCTGCAGCCGGCCCGCGCGATCGAGAAGGCGCTGGCCAAGGAGGGGCTCACCACCGACGACCTCGACCTGGTCGAGCTCAACGAGGCCTTCGCCGCGGTCGGCATCGAGTCCGCCCGTCAGCTCGGCATCCCCGAGGAGAAAGTCAACGTCAACGGCGGGGCGATCGCCCTCGGACACCCGGTCGGCATGTCCGGCGCCCGGATCGTGCTGCACCTGGCCCTGGAGCTCAAGCGTCGCGGCGGCGGCGTCGGCGCGGCCGCCCTGTGCGGCGGCGGTGGCCAGGGCGACGCGCTGATCATCCGCGTGCCCGCCTGAGTGGTCCCGACCGGTAGGGGCCGTCACGCGGTCCCGGAGCTCGTGACGGCCGCCCGCACCGGACAGGTGCGGGCGGTCGCCCGTCTCATCTCCCTCGTCGAGGACGCCTCACCGCTGCTGCGTGAGGCGATGGCCGCGCTGGCGCCGTACGCCGGCAACGCCCACGTCGTCGGCATCACCGGGGCGCCGGGCGTCGGCAAGTCGACCACCACCTCCGCGCTGGTGCGCGAGCTGCGCTCACGCGGGCAGCGCGTCGGGGTGCTGGCCATCGACCCGTCCTCGCCGTTCTCCGGCGGCGCGCTGCTCGGCGACCGGATCCGGATGACCGACCACGCCACCGACGAGGGCGTCTACATCCGGTCGATGGCCTCCCGCGGGCACCTCGGCGGACTCTCCTGGGCGACCCCGCAAGCGCTGCGGGTGCTCGACGCCGCCGGCTACGACACCGTGATCGTCGAGACCGTCGGCGTGGGCCAGAGCGAGGTCGAGATCGCCGGGCTGGCCGACTCCACCATCGTGCTGCTCGCGCCCGGGATGGGCGATGGGATCCAGGCCGCGAAGGCCGGGATCCTCGAGATCGGCGACCTCTACGTCGTCAACAAGGCCGACCGCGACGGGGCCAGTGCTGTCCGTCGCGACCTGCGCTCGATGCTGGCACTCGCCGACCGGCCGGCCGAGGCCTGGCGCCCCCCGGTGCTCACTGCGGTGGCCACGCGGCACGAGGGGCTCGCCGAGGTCGTCGACAAGCTCGAGGCGCACCGCGCCTGGCTGGCCGACACCGGTGCCGGGGCCGAACGCCGCGCCCGGCGGGCGCGCGAGGAGATCGCGGCGATCGCCGTGACCGAGCTGCGCCGCCGGTGGGAGGCGCTCGGCGGCCGGGTGGAGCTCGACGCGCTCGCCGCCGACGTGCTCGCCGGGCGCACCGACCCGTACGCCGCCGCCGACGCACTCCTCGAGGCGTCGGAGTAGTCGGTCTCAGTCCCGGGCGTCGGGCGCCTGCTCGTGATGGCGCCGCCCCCGGGTGCGCCGGTCCTCCTTCATCCGCGCCTCGTGGACGTGCCGGCGCCCGCCGGCCAGCCGGTCGCGCACGAGCCGCTCGGCCTCGCGGAAGGCGGAGTAGTAGCCGTCGTCGTACTCCTCGACGATCTGGAAGGTCCAGCGTCCCTCGAGCACGTTGCGCCCGAGCAGCTCGGTCTCGACCCGGGCGGCCAGCTCCTCCTGGCCGGCCTCCCGCAGCAGGTCGACGGCGTCGCCGAGCTGCAGGTCGGCGGTGCCGGTCAGCTGGTGGAAGCTGTAGAGGTGGCCGCGGGCGCGCTCGATCGTCTCCAGCGCCTCGGAGATCTTGCCCGCCGCCTCGACCGCGCGGTCGTCGCCGCCCTGGTCGAGCTTGTCCTCGACCCGCTCCCGGTCGACCCGCAGGTCGTCGTGTTCGTCGCTCATGACTGGTGCCTTCCCCGTCGGTGCGCCTCCCACCCGTCGGGCGGGGGATTTGCTACAAAGTCGCACGGTGCGTCCACCCGGACGCCCGAGGTCGAACGACGAGGAGACGACGTGAAGAAGCTGGTGCTCCTGCTCGTCGTGCTCTTCCTCGGGTTCTACCTGATGACCCGCCCCGACAGCCTCGCCGACCTCTCGCAGGACGCCCTCGCCAACGGATGGGACATGCTGACGTCGCTGTTCGAGGCCGTCATCGACTTCGTCGACGCGCTGGTCTCGTAGGCCGCCATGGCGGGCTGGCTGCGCCGCACGTTCGCCGACCCGCGCATCGGGCGGCACCTGCTGCGCGAGGAGGGCGAGGTCATCGTCGACGAGGTGCGCAAGCACTGGGTCGTCTACGTCGGCCCCGCGCTCGAGGCGGTCGTGGGCCTCGCCCTGCTGGTGTCCTTCCCGTTCGTCGACGTCGACCTGGCGTGGTTCCCCCTGCTGCTCGGGCTCGGGGTGCTCGCGCACGCCGGGTGGCGGGCCCTGAGCCGGCACATGGACCGCTTCGTCGTCACCAACATGCGGGTCTTCCGGGTGCGGGGGGTGCTGGCCCAGACCCTGGCCACCATGCCGTTGGGGCGCATCCTCGACATCACCGTCCACAAGCCGTTGGTGGGCCGGCTCTGCGGCTACGGCCACTTCGTCTTCGAGTCCGCCGCCCAGGAGCAGGGCCTGCGCGACATCACCCACGTCGGTCGACCCGACGAGCGCGACCTGGTGATCCAGCGCGTCGTGCAGCGCTCCGGCCTGCGCGGGCCGCGGGTGAACTGACCCCGCCGACGGGGTAGGGGACCGGCGATGCCCAGGACGGAGGATCGATGACCACCCTCGCCAGCGTGCTGGCCGCCCTCCCGCCCGACCCGCGCGTCGTGGTCGCCGGCAACTTCGCGACGCCGTGGCGGCTGCTCGCCGAGGTCGACGCCGCGCTGCCGGCGTACCGGCTGTGGATGCTCAACGCCCAGCCCGGCATCCCGATCCGCGACGGGGTGACGCTGGAGACCCCGTTCGTCGGAGCCGGGATGCGGCGGCAACCCACGCTGCGGTACTTCCCGGCGCGGCTGTCGGTGGTGCCGCGGCTCTTCGAGGCCGGCTGCGCCCCCGACCTGGTGGTGCTGCACGTGGCCCCGCCGCGCGGGGAGATGCTCTCCCTCGGCACCGAGGTCAACGTCCTGCCGGCGGCGATCGAGCAGGTACGCCGGCGCGGCGGCGCGGTCGTCGCGCAGGTCAACCCGCACATGCCCTACACGTTCGGCGACGCGCTGGTGCCGCGCTCCGAGGTCGACGTGCTGGTCGAGGACGACACCCCGCTCGCCGAGCCGCCGGCGGTCGAGGTGGGCGAGGCGGCGGCCCTGATCGGCGAGCTCGTCGCGCGCCGCGTCCAGGACGGTGCGACCCTGCAGGCGGGCATCGGCGCGATCCCCGACGCCGCGCTCGCCGGGCTGCGCGACCGCCGCGGGCTCGGGGTCTGGACCGAGATGTTCTCCGACCGGGTCCTGGAGCTCGAACGGGCCGGGGCGCTCGACCCGGAGCGGCCGATCGTCAGCTCCTTCGTGTTCGGCACCGCCGACCTCTACGCCTGGCTCGACGGCAACCAGCGGGTCGTGATGCGCCGGACCGAGGTCACCAACACGCCCGGACGGATCGCGCTGAACCCGCAGATGACCAGCATCAACAGCGCCCTGCAGGTCGACCTGCTGGCCCAGGCGAACGCCTCGCGGATCAACGCGCGCATCCACTCGGGGTTCGGCGGGCAGACCGACTTCATCGTCGGCGCGCTGCACAGCGTGGGCGGGCAGTCGATGATCGCCCTGCGCTCCTGGCACCCGAAGGCGCAGGTGTCGACGATCGTGCCGCTGGTCGACGAGCCGGTGACGTCGTTCCAGATGCACGCCGTCATCACCGAGTACGGCACCGCTGAGGTGTTCGGCCACGACGAGCGGACCCAGGCCCGCAACCTGATCGAGGACGCCGCCCACCCCGACGCGCGGGAGGAGCTGTGGGAGGAGGCCCACCACCTGGGCCTGGCCTGAGGGACGCGGTGCAAGATAGGGGCATGAGCCAGCAGCCGTTCTCCCGTCCCGGTGCGATCGACCTCTCCGCGCTCAAGCGCCCGGCCCCGGCCGCCGGCGGCGCAGCGCCGGCCGGAGGCAACAGCGGCTCGGCGTACGCGGTGCAGGTGGACGAGCAGAACTTCCAGGAGGTCCTGGAGAGCTCGATGACCGCGCCGGTCGTCCTGGTCTTCTACTCCGCCTCCCGGATGCCGGAGAGTGCACAGCTCGCCGACGACCTCGAGACGGTCGGCAACGAGCTCGACGGCCGGATCCTGGTGGCGAGGGTCGACATCGACGCCGCCCCGCAGATCGCCCAGGCGATGCAGATCCCGTCGATCCCGCTGGTCGCGCTGGTGCTGCAGGGGCGCCCGCAGCCGCTGTTCCAGGACATCGTGCCGCTGGAGGAGCTGCGCACCGCCATGAACCAGCTCGTGCAGCAGATCACCGCGCAGGGCGTCGCCGGCCGGCACCAGCCGCGCGGTGCCGCTCCGGCCGAGGAGGGCGAGGAGCCGCAGACCGACCCGCGCTTCGCGGCCGCGGAGGACGCCCTGATGGCCGGCGACGCCGACACCGCCGTGGCCGAGTACCAGCGCCTGGTCGACGCCAACCCCGCTGACGCCGAGGCCGCGGCGCGGCTCGCGATGGCGAAGGTGCTCCAGCGCACCCAGGGGGTCGACCTCAACGCCGCCCGGGAGAAGGCGGCCCAGCAGCCCGACGACCTCGATGCCCAGACGCTGGTGGCCGACCTCGACCTGCTCGGCGGCCACGTCGACGACGCCTTCAACCGATTGATCGACCTCGTGCGGCGGACGGTCGGCGACGACCGCGATCGGGCCCGCGAGCACCTGCTCGGGCTGCTCGCTGCGGTCGGCAACGACGACCCCCGGGTGCTCCGCGCGCGGCAGAACCTCGCCTCGGCGCTCTTCTGACCGGCTGGATCGGGACCTACCGCCCCGACTCGGTGTAGGCCGGGCCGCTGCCACCGACGTTGGCGAGCGCGGCCTCGATCCGGCGCGCGGTGAAGTCGGTCGCCCGCGCGCGCACCTCCTCGGGTGTGCAGAACCGCACCGACTTGATCTCGCGCTCCTGCCGCACCACCCGGTCGACCACGTCGGCGGGGTGGACGCCGCCGTCGAAGACCAGGCACACCGCGTCGTCCCACCCGCCCCAGGCGGGCAGCCAGTCGGTGAGCAGCAGGCGCTCGATGCCGAGGTCGAGGGCGAGCTCCTCCTCGACCTCGCGGGCGACCGCGAGCCGCGGCGACTCGCCGACCTCCACGACCCCGCCGGGCAGGTCCCAGTCGGTCTTGTAGGTCAGCTGGCACAGCAGCACCCGGTCGTCGGGGTCGCGCATCAGCACCTGCGCGATCGCCCGCTTGCGGGGGAGGAAGGAGTTCAACAGACCGCGGAACCCGCCGGCCTCGAACAGCGGGGTGTCGGTCTCGAGCCGGGCGAGCACCACCCGGTCGGCCCGGTCGGCGCGGTGGCTGCCCTCGCCGGCGACCTCGTGGACGCCGCGCATCACGCCCTCGCGGTGCAGGCCGGCCCAGGTGGCGATCCGCAGCGACACCTCGTCGTCGGGGTCCACCCAGGCCTCGACCCGCGCCTGCTTGAGGTCGCCCAGCGCCCGCTCGACCTCGCGGCGCACGGCCCCGGCGGCCTCCTCGAACGGCGCCCGGGTCAGGTCGGCCGACCAGCTGACGCGGGCCACGCCGTTGCCCACCGGATCGAGCCAGACGCGATGATCAGTCACGTCTGCGAGCCTACGGCGTGGAGTGCTCGGCGACCGGCTCCACCTCGTCGGGGGTGAGCCACAGCGTGGCCAGCGGTGGCAACACCAGGTCGGCGTGCGCGGGCTGGCCCGCGTGCTCGCCGGGATGGGCCACGACCCGCCCCAGGTTGCCGACCCCCGAGCCGGAGTACGCCTCGGCGTCGGTGTTGAGCACCTCGGCCCAGCCGCCGGGATGGGGCAGGCCCAAGCGGTAGTTGTGGTGCGGCACGGCCGAGAAGTTCGTCACGCACACCAGCGGGACGCCGTCGGCACCCCACCGGGCGAAGGCGAAGACGTTGCGGGCAGCGTCGTTGGCCTCCAACCAGGTGAACGCGTCGGGGTCGTGGTCGAGGCTCCACAGGGCGGGGGTCGCGCGGTAGTGCCGGTTGAGGTCGCGGACCAGATCGCGCAGGCCGCGGTGCTCGGGATGGTCGAGCAGCCACCAGTCGAGCTCGCCGGCCTCCGCCCACTCGGCCTCCTGACCGATCTCGCCGCCCATGAACAGCAGTTGCTTGCCGGGGTGTCCCCACATGTAGCCCAGGTAGGCGCGCAGGTTCGCCAGCTGCTGCCACCGGTCGCCGGGCATCTTGCGCAGGAGCGACCCCTTGCCGTGCACGACCTCGTCGTGGCTCAGCGGCAGGACGTAGTTCTCCGACCACGCATAGACCAGGGAGAAGGTCATCTGGCCGTGGACGTAGCTGCGGTGCACCGGATCGGCACGCAGGTAGCCCAGGCTGTCGTGCATCCAGCCCATGTTCCACTTCAGCCCGAAGCCGAGTCCGCCGTCGCTGGTGGGGCGGGTGACCCCGGGCCACGACGTGGACTCCTCGGCGATCGTGACGGCCCCCGGCACGCGCCGGTAGACCACGGCGTTCATCTCCTGCAGGAACTCCACCGCCTCGAGGTTCTCCCGACCGCCGTGGACGTTGGGCGTCCACTCACCGGGCTCGCGGGAGTAGTCGAGGTAGAGCATCGAGGCGACGGCGTCGACGCGCAGGCCGTCGACGTGGAAGACCTCGAGCCAGTACAGCGCGTTGGCGACGAGGAAGTTGCGGACCTCGCGGCGGCCGAAGTCGAAGACCAGCGTGCCCCACTCCGGGTGCTCGCCCCGGGTCGGATTGGGGTCCTCATACAGCGGGGTGCCGTCGAAGCGGGCCAGCGCGAACTCGTCCTTCGGGAAGTGCGCCGGCACCCAGTCGACGAGGACGCCGATGCCCGCCTGGTGCAACCGGTCGATGAGCAGCCGGAGTCCGTCGGGGTCGCCGAACCGGGCGGTCGGGGCGAAGTAGGAGCTGACCTGGTAGCCCCACGAACCGCCGAACGGGTGCTCCATCACCGGCATGAACTCCACGTGGGTGAAGCCCATCTCGAGCACGTACGCCGTGAGCTCGTCGGCGAGCTGCGCGTAGGTGCGGTCGCGCCGCCAGGACCCGAGGTGGACCTCGTAGACCGACATCGGCCGGTCGTGATGGGTCGCCGACGCCCGCCGGGTCATCCACTCCTGGTCGCTCCAGGTGTGCTCGGACTCGAACACCACCGAGGCGGTCTCGGGTGGGACCTGGGTGGCGAACGCCATCGGGTCGGCCTTGTCGCGCCACACCCCGTCGGCGCCGAGCACGGCGTACTTGTAGCGCGTGCCCTTGCCGACGTCGGGCACGAACAGCTCCCAGACCCCCGACGTGCCGAGCTGGCGCATCGGGTGCTGCTGCCCGTCCCAGCCGTTGAAGTCACCCTTGATCCGGATGCCGCGGGCCGAGGGCGCCCAGACGGCGAAGGAGGTGCCGACCACGGGTCCGGCGGCACCGTCGTAGCGGCGGACGTGCGCCCCGAGCACGGTCCACAGCTGCTCGTGCCGGCCCTCGTTGATCAGGTGCAGGTCGACCTCGCCGAGGGTGGGCAGGAAGCGGTACGGGTCGTCGACGACGTGCGCGCCCTCGCCGTAGTCGACCTCGAGGCGGTAGTCGGGCACGTCGGTGCCGGGCAGCGTCGCGACCCAGAAACCCGCGTGCTCGTGGGTCATCGGCACCGACCCGCCGTCGTGGCGCACCGCGACCGAGCGCGCGTGCGGGCGGAGCGCGCGGATCGTCACGCCGCCCGCGTGCGGGTGTGCGCCCAGGACGCTGTGAGGGTCGCCGTGCTCGCCGGCGAGGATCTGGTCGAGCTCGCTGTGGGGGACCGCGCGGTGCTCAGCCATCGTCGTCCTTCCGCTCGGCCAGGGCGGCGATCCGCTCCAGGGCCGCCATGGGGATGCCGACCCAGGCGGGCCGGTTGCGTGCTTCGTAGATCGCCTCGTAGACCGCCTTGTCGGCCTCGTAGGCCGCCAGCAGCAGCTGCGCCTGCGGGGGGAGGGGGACGGCGAAGCCGGCCGCTGCGGCGTACGCCCCGAGGAAGCTGCCGCGGTTGCGCTCGGCCCACTCCTGCGCCCGGTACTCCAGCTGCTGGCGGGCCTCCTCGGTGCCCGGGGCAATGTCGGCGACGACCGCGTGCGCGGCGTAGTCGAAGGAGCGCAGCATCCCGGCCACGTCGCGCCACGGCGAGTCGGGCAGGACCCGCTCGGCCAGCGGCTTGGCCGGCTCGCCCTCGAAGTCGACGACCTTCCAGCCGTTGACGGTGCGCAGCGTCTGGCCGAGGTGCAGGTCGCCGTGGATCCGGTGGACCCGGATCTGCTCGTCGAGCTCGCGCACCCGGCCCAGCACGCTGTGGATGGCGGGCGCGACGCCGTGGAGGTACGGCACCGCCTCGGCGGCGGCGTCGAGGCGTCCGGCCATCGCGTCGGCCAGCCGCGCCAGCTCCGCGCGCCCCCAGGTCTCGGTGGGGAAGTGGGTGGCGAGCGTGGCATGCACCTCGGCCAGCGACTCGCCCAGGCGCGCCGCCTCGGCGGCGAAGTCGCCCCCGACCTCGTCGGCGTGCAGGTCGGCCTCGGCGAAGAGGTCGCGCACGCTGGCGCAGGCGAGATCCCAGCCGTCGGTGGCGGTGCGGAGGAACTGCTGCAGCATCGCCAGGTGCACGGGGTCATCGGACCGCGTCGAGGTCGCCTCGAGCCAGCCGTAGAGGTGCGCGACGTGGGGGCATTGGGCCTCGGTGAGCACGCGGTGGATCTCGATGTCGGGGTTCCGGCCCGGGCTGAGCTTGCGGAAGATCTTGAGCAGGCTGTCCTCGCCGAAGGCGACGGAGGTGTTGGACTGCTCGCCGGAGAAGGCGCTGGAGTGCACGTCGGTGGCCAGCTCCTGGCCCGGGAGGCGGTGGAAGGAGATCCGGTCGAGCGCGGACTCCTCGACGAAGCCGGCCAGCAGCCGCGCGCACGCCTCGCGGTCGTGGGCGGCGTCGTAGGCGTGCACCCAGCCCAGCTCCGGCTCCTCCCACCAGCCGACGAAAGCGTGGTCGAGGGCGGGGTCGGACTCCGCGACCAGGGTCAGCGGCAGCTGGTACTGCTCGGTCGCGGCCGCGCCGCCTGGTCCGGCGTCGTCGTAGGTCACGGTCACCACGTCGATCGCCACCGGCCGGTCGCCGGCCAGCAGCGCCAGCCGGGTGACGTCGGTGACGGTGAAGGGCCGGCCCTTGCCGCCGAACCACCGGGCGCCGGCGAGGAAGCCGCCGATCTGGTCCTCGCGGGAGTGCGTGTGGGGGGTCTGGGTCATCAGTCGATCCCTCCTGCGGGGATGCCGTAGGCCGGGTCGGGTGCGTCGTCGACCGGGATGCGGAACCAGTAGAAGCCGTATGCCCCGAGCGTGAGGAGGTACGGCAGCTCGCCGATCTCGGGGAACCGGACGCCGCCGAGCAGCTCGATCGGCACCCGGCCCTCGAACCGGCGCAGGTCGAGCTCGACGGGCTGCGGGAAGCGCGAGAGGTTGTTGACGCAGAGCACGATGTCCTCGCTGCCGTCGGGGGCGACGTGGTGGCGCACGTAGGAGAGGACGCTGGGGTTGGACCCGCCCAGGTCGGTGAAGGTGCCGAGTCCGAACGCCGGGTGGTCGCGGCGCGCGTGGATGATCCGCCGGGTCCAGTGCAGTAGCGAGGAGGGGTTGTCGAGCTCGGTCTCGACGTTCACCCGCTGGTAGCCGAAGACCGGGTCCTGGTTGAGCGGCAGATGGAGCTTGCCGGGCGTGGCCTTGGAGAACCCGCCGTTGCGGTCGGGGGTCCACTGCATCGGTGTGCGCACGCCGTCGCGGTCGCCGAGCCAGATGTTGTCGCCCATCCCGATCTCGTCGCCGTAGTAGAGCACCGGGGAGCCCGGCAGCGACAGCAGCAGCGCGGTGAACAGCTCCATCTGGTTGATGTCGTTGTCCAGCAGCGGGGCCAGCCGGCGGCGGATCCCGATATTGGCCTTCATCCGCGGGTCCTTGGCGTACTCGGCCCACATGTAGTCGCGATCCTCGTCGGTGACCATCTCCAGGGTCAGCTCGTCGTGGTTGCGCAGGAAGATGCCCCACTGGCAGCCCGACGGGATCGCCGGCGTCTGGGCCATGATCTCCGAGATCGGGAACCGCGACTCCCGACGTACGCCCATGAAGATGCGCGGCATCACCGGGAAGTGGAAGGCCATGTGGCACTCGTCGCCGCCGACCTCGTAGTCGCCGAAGTATTCGACCACGTCGGCCGGCCACTGGTTGGCCTCACACAGCAGGACCCGTCCGGGGTAGTGCTCGTCGACGTAGGCGCGGACCTTCTTGAGGAACTGGTGGGTCTCGGGAAGGTTCTCGCCGTTGGTGCCGGGACGCTCGTAGAGGTAGGGCACCGCGTCGAGCCGGAACCCGTCGATGCCCATGTCGAGCCAGAAGCTCAGTGCCTCGAGCATCGCGTCGTGCACCCGCGGGTTGTCGAAGTTGAGGTCGGGCTGGTGGTGGAAGAACCGGTGCCAGTAGTACTGCCCGCGCACCGGGTCCCAGGTCCAGTTCGACGGCTCGGTGTCGACGAAGATGATCCGCGCCTCGGAGTAGAGGTCGTCGGTGTCGGACCAGACGTAGAAGTCGCCGTACGGTCCGTCGGGGTCGGTGCGCGAGGCCTGGAACCACGGGTGCTGGTCGCTGGTGTGGTTCATGACGAAGTCGATGATCACGCGGATGCCGCGGCTGTGGGCGGCGTCGAGGAAGGTCTGGAAGTCCTCGATCGTGCCGACCTCGGGCAGCACCCCGGTGTAGTCGGCGACGTCGTAACCACCGTCGCGCAGCGGCGAGGTGAAGAACGGCGGCACCCACAGGCAGTCGACGCCGAGCCACTGCAGGTAGTCGAGTTTCGCGGTCAACCCGGCGAAGTCACCGCAGCCGTCGTTGTCGGAGTCGTAGAAGCTGCGGACCAGGACCTCGTAGAAGATCGCGGTCTTGAACCACTCCGGCTCGTCGTTGAGCGCCTGGACGGCGGGGGTCTCGGTCAACGGGGCCTCCGGACGGTCAGGATGTGGGCGGGCTCGTGGTGGGGGTCGAGCCGGACGTAGTTGTGGGCGCCCCACTGCCAGGTCTGGCCGGTGAGCTCGTCGTGCACGGCGAACCCGTCCTCCCAGCTCAGGCCGAGGGCCGGCAGGTCGAGGTGCACCGTGGTCTCCCGGGTGGCGTGCGGGTCGACGTTGACCACCACGATGACGGTGTCGCAGTCGGGCGTCGGGTCGCCGAGGTCGGTCTTGCTGAAGGCGAGGATCGCGTCGTCGTCGGTGGCGTGCACGCGCAGGTTGCGCAGCTGCTGGAGCGCCGGGTGGGCGCGCCGGATGTCGTTGAGCCGGCGCAGGTACGGCGCCAGCGAGCGCCCCTCGGCCTCGGCGGCCTCCCAGTCGCGGATCCGGATCTGGTACTTCTCCGAGTCCAGGTACTCCTCGCTGCCGGGACGCACCGCCACGTGCTCGAACAGCTCGTAGCCGGCGTACACCCCCCAGCTCGGCGCCGCAGTCGCGGCCAGCACCGCGCGCAGCTTGAACGCGGCCGGCCCGCCGTACTGCAACGACGCGTGCAGGATGTCGGGGGTGTTGACGAACAGGTTGGGCCGCAGCACGTGGCTGGTCTCCTGGGACAGCTCGGTGAGGTAGTCCGCGAGCTCGGCCTTGCCGGTGCGCCAGGTGAAGTAGGTGTAGGACTGGTGGAAGCCGACCGCCGCCAGCGCGCGCATCATCGGCGGCTTGGTGAACGCCTCGGACAGGAAGACCACGTCGGGGTCGGTGCCCCGGATCTCGCCGAGTAGTCGTTGCCAGAACGCCACCGGCTTGGTGTGGGGGTTGTCGACGCGGAAGATCCGGATACCGCGGTCCATCCAGACCCGCACGACCCGCAGCACCTCGGCGTAGATGCCCTCGGGGTCGTTGTCGAAGTTGATCGGGTAGATGTCCTGGTACTTCTTGGGCGGGTTCTCGGCGTACGCGATCGAGCCGTCGGCGCGGGTGGTGAACCACTCCGGGTGGGAGGTCACCCAGGGGTGGTCGGGCGCGGCCTGCAGCGCGAGGTCGAGGGCGACCTCGAGACCGAGCTCGGCGGCGCGGGCGACGAAGGCGTCGAAGTCCTCCCAGGTACCCAGGTCGGGGTGGATGGCGTCGTGGCCGCCCTCGTCGCTGCCGATCGCCCAGGGGGAGCCGACGTCGTCGGGTCCGGGGGTGAGCGTGTTGTTGGGGCCCTTGCGGTTGATCTTGCCGATCGGGTGGATCGGCGGGAGGTAGACCACGTCGAAGCCCATCTCGGCCACCCCGGTCAGGCGCTCGGCCGCGGTGCGGAAGGTGCCGCTGACCGTCGCGCCGGTGTCGGGGTCGACGTAGGCGCCCTCGGAGCGGGGGAAGAACTCGTACCAGGAGCCCACCAGGGCGCGCTGGCGGTCGGCGAAGACCGGATAGGGGCCCTCGTGGGTGAGCAGGTCGCGGATCGGGTGCTCGTGCAGGACCGCGCGGAGGGCGGGATCGGACCACACCGCCAACCGGGCGCCTGGGGGACGGGTGGTGTCGCGGAGCGCCTTCGCGGCGTCGGCGACGGTGCGGCGCTGCGTCGCGCGCCGGGGGAGGGAGCCGGCGACGCGGTCGAGGAGGAGGGCGCCCTCGGTGAACATCAGCTCCACGTCGATCCCGGCGGGGACCTTGATGCCGGCGTCGTGGTCCCAGGTCGCCAGCGGGTCGCTCCAGGAGCGGATGGTGAAGGACCAGGACCCCACCTCGTCGCACACGACGGTCGCCGCCCACCGGTCGACCTCGCCCTCGACCGGGCGCATGCGCACCGGCGCGCGATCCCGGCCGTCGGGGCCGGTGAGGACGACGTCGGCGTCCAGCTTGTCGTGGCCCTCGCGGAACACGAGCGCCGAGACGACGAACGGCTCGCCGACGGCGGCCTTGGCGGGATAGCGGGTGTGCTCGACGACAGGGGTGACGTCCATGACGGGGATACGGCCGACCATGCCGCCCATCCTGCCCGGGCGCGATGCGGGCAAACGCCGGGGGCGCACCGGCTTGGACCGATCCAAGACCGCTGGGCTACCGTCGGCGCGTGCGTGCCATCCGTCGCTTCACCGTCCGCCCCGTCCTGCCCGAGCCGCTGAGCGCCCTCGGCGAGCTGGCCGGCAACCTCCGCTGGTCCTGGCACCCCGGGACCCAGGACGTGTTCGCCGCCGTCGACCCCGACCTGTGGGAGGGCGTCGGCCGGGACCCGGTCCGGCTGCTGGGGGAGGTCGGTACGGCGCGGTTGGAGCAGCTCAGCGACGACGCGGTGTTCCGCGAGCGCCTCGACGCCGCGGCCGCCGACCTGCGCGGCTACCTCGACGCTCCGCGCTGGTACCAGCGCACGATCGGCGACGACGGTCCGCGCAGCATCGCCTACTTCTCCCCGGAGTACGGCATCACCGCCGCGCTCCCGCAGTACTCCGGCGGGCTCGGGATCCTCGCCGGCGACCACCTCAAGACCGCCAGCGACCTCGGCGTACCGCTGATCGGCGTCGGCCTGCTGTATCGGCACGGCTACTTCCAGCAGTCGCTCTCCCGCGAGGGGTGGCAGCTCGAGCGCTACCCCGTGCTCGACCCCGACGGGCTGCCGCTCTCGCTGCTGCGCGAGGGACCGGACGGGCGGCAGGGCGACCCGGTGCGGATCACGATCGGCATCGCCGGCGGGCGGACGCTGGTCGCGCGGGTCTTCGTCGCCCGGGTCGGGCGCGTGCCGCTGCTCCTGCTCGACACCGACCTCGAGGAGAACCCCGCCGACCTGCGCGAGGTCACCGACCGGTTGTACGGCGGCAACACCGAGCACCGGATCCGGCAGGAGATCCTGCTCGGCATCGGCGGGGTCCGCGCGGTCCGGGCGTACTGCCGGCTCACCGGGACGCCCGCGCCGGAGGTCTTCCACACCAACGAGGGGCACGCGGGGTTCCTCGGCCTGGAGCGCATCCGGGAGCTGACGGTCGGGGAGGCCGGGCCGGGGCTGTCGTTCGACGCCGCGCTCGAGGTCACCCGCGCCGGCACCGTGTTCACCACCCACACGCCGGTGCCCGCGGGCATCGACCGCTTCGCCCGCGATCTGGTCGCGCAGTACTTCGCCGAGGGTGAGGGGCCGGTCCCCGGCGTGCCGACCGATCGCCTGCTGGGTCTCGGCGCCGAGGACTACGAGGGCGGCGACCCGGGGGTGTTCAACATGGCGGTGATGGGCTTCCGCCTGGCCCAGCGCGCCAACGGCGTCTCCCAGCTGCACGGCGAGGTCAGTCGCGGCATGTTCGCGGGCCTGTGGCCGGACTTCGACGAGCGCGAGGTGCCGATCGGCTCGATCACCAACGGCGTGCACGCGCCGACCTGGGTCGCGCGCGAGGTGCTGGAGCTGGCCGCGGGCAAGGGGGTCGATGTCGACGGGGGCGACCCGGTCGACTGGGACCTCGTCGACAGCGTGCCCGGCTCCACCATCTGGTCGCTCAAGCGCGAACTGCGCCAGCAGCTGGTGCACGACGCCCGCGCGCGGCTGCGCCGGTCGTGGATCGACCGCGGGGCGACCCCCGCCGAGCTGGGCTGGATCGACTCCGCGCTCGACCCGGACGTGCTCACCATCGGCTTCGCGCGCCGGGTGCCGTCGTACAAGCGGCTGACCCTGATGCTGCGCGACCCGGACCGGCTGCGGTCGCTGCTGCTGCACCCCGAGCGGCCGGTGCAGTTGGTGATCGCCGGCAAGGCGCACCCCGCGGACGAGGGCGGCAAGCGGCTGATCCAGGAGATCGTGCGCTTCGCCGACGCCGAGGACGTGCGCCACCGCATCGTCTTCCTGCCCGACTACGACATCGGGATGGCGCAGCCGCTCTACCCGGGCTGCGACGTGTGGCTCAACAACCCGCTGCGCCCCTATGAGGCGTGCGGCACCTCGGGGATGAAGGCCGCCCTCAACGGCGGGCTGAACCTCTCGATCCTCGACGGGTGGTGGGATGAGTGGTACGACGGCGGCAACGGCTGGGCGATCCCGTCTGCGGACGGCATTGACGATCCCGACCGGCGCGACGACATCGAGGCCACCGCGCTGTACGACCTGATCGAGAACGAGATCGCCCCGCGGTTCTACGACACCGATGCCGAGCAGGTGCCGCTGCGGTGGATCGAGATGGTGCGGCACACGCTCAAGTCGCTGGGCCCCAAGGTGCTCGCGACCCGGATGCTGCGCGACTACGTGCGCGACCTCTACGTCCCGGCGGCGACGTCGGCGCGCGAGATCAACCACGACTACGCCGGCGCGGCCGAGCTCGCCGACTGGAAGGCGCGGGTGCGGGGTGCCTGGCACGCCGTCCGGGTCGACCACGTGGAGTCGGCCGGCGTCGGTGACCTGGCCCAGGTCGGTGACCGGCTCGAGGTCACGGCGTACGTGTCGCTCGGCGAGCTGAGCCCCGACGAGGTCGAGGTCCAGGTCGTCCACGGTCGGGTGCGGGGCGAGGGCGACGAGCTGGTCGCCCCGGTCCTGGTGTCGCTCGAGCATGCCGAGGCATACGAGGGCGGGCGGCACCGCTACACCGTCACCGTCGAGCTCGACCACGCCGGTCCGTTCGGTTACACCGTGCGGGCGCTGCCGCAGCACCCGCGCCTGACGGCTCCCGCTGAGCTGGGCTGTGTGAGCTGGGCAGTGTGAGCGCGCTCAGGCGCCGCGGTCTCGCACGGAGAAGGTCTGTCCGTTGCGCGGCATGCCCTCGAGCGCGGAGTGGTGGGGGGCCTTCGCGGCCGAAGCCAGCTGGGGGTCGAGTGCGTCGTGCAGCTCGATGTCGGTCCAGCGCAGCGGGATGCCGGCCGCGGCGTCGATCTCGGCTCGGTCCATGACCTGCACGTGCAGGTGCGGCATCGAGGTGTTGCCGGAGTTGCCCAGTGCGCCGAGGACGTCACCGGCCTCCACGCGTTGCCCGGGGACGACGGTGACGGACCCCTTGCGCAGATGTGCATACATCGCGTGGGTGCCGTCGTGGTGGGACACCACGACGTGGTTGCCGACGACCCGACGGGTCCCGCCGAACTCGCGTAGAAGACCCTCGACGACCAGCATGAACAGCAGGGCCGGCCAGGTGTTGCGGGCGCGGTGATCCCGCTCGCGCTCGTGGACCGCGTGCACCGTTCCCGCCGCCATCGCGTGGACCGGGGCACCGAAGGCGGCGTACGCCTCGGGACGTGCTGGTCGCAGTGCCCACGTCACCAGGGGTGGGTCCTCAGGTGAGGACACCACGCACAGGTCGATGGCGGAGTACTGGCCCCTGGTGCGGGTGCCGTGGCTGGGCAGCCGTTGACCGGGACTGTTGATCGCCGACCACGTCCCCCGCACCGGGGCGAGCAGCTCGGCGGTCGGATGGTCGTCCGCGCGGGGCGCCACCCCGATCAGAAGCGAGAGCGTCACGATCGCGAGCGCGATCGCCGCGATGCCGACCAGGCCGCCCGGCATGACCGAGACGGACGCATCGGTGAGCACGAGCGTCACGTCGAGAGCGATGAATGCGAAAACGATGGCGAGCAGGAGTGCCCAGATCCGACGGCGGCGGGCGATCACCCGAGTCACGTTGCTCCCTTCCCCTTCTCATCCCTGGGGTCGTGGCGGTGTGACTCCCAGTCATACCTGTCCAGCCTGTCCTCACTCGCGCCTGGGGTACGGCGGGGGCGGTTGCTCGCGGCCGGAGAGGTGGCGGTCGGTGAGGAGGAGGGATCCGGCGCGGCGGCGTACGGGTTCGCCGTGGCGGCTTTGCGCTTTCCGGGGCTCCTCGTCAGGGTGGCGCGATGGACATTGTTGACCTCTTCCCGCCATTGCGCCTGCGACCAGGAGAACGGGCACGCGCGGCCCAGCACCATCACGCCTGCCGCAGCACCAGGACGCAGCGCCCGGCGAGCGCGACGCGCTCTCCGGCCTTGACCTGCTCGCCGGCCGCGATGGACGGGTCGGTCGAGAGCACGACCTCTCCGGCGGCGATCCAGGGATTGTCGGGCAGCTGGATCCGCACCTGCTCGGGGTCGGCGTTGAGCCAGATCAGGAACGAGTGGTCGCGCAGCACCTGACCGCGAGGGCCCGGGGCTCGCAGCGGGTCGCCGGAGACGAACGCGCCGATCGTGTGCAGGTCCTGGTCGTGCCAGTCCTCGACCGTCATCTCGTGGCCGTCGGGATGGATCCAGGCCAGGTCCTTCGGTCCTCCCGGTGCGGTGGGCCGACCCTCGAGGAAGTGCCGCTGCCGTAGTGCGGGGTGCTCGCGGCGCAGCCGGAGCGCGGTCTTGGTCAGCTCGTAGAGGT
>JAJUGK010000036.1 GCA_029268205.1 Nocardioidaceae bacterium | reverse complement strand
GTCGTCTCGATGGCGGCGAGGCCGGGCGGGTTGGCGACCAGCCGGTTGGCCAGGGCGTACGCGGCCCGGTCCGCCGCCCCCGAGCGCCCGACACCGACGGCCGCCTGCCCCGGACGCCCGTCGTCCTGCAGCAGTGCCAGGGGGCCGGTGCGCAGCACCCGCAGCAGGCTCCTCATCGGTCCACCTCCACGAACCGCACCACCGCGCCCGGCCGCAGCAGCGCCGGCGGCTCCCGGTCGGGGTCCCACAGCCGGGTCGCCGTGGTGCCGATCAGCTGCCATCCACCGGGCGACTCGCGCGGGTAGATCCCGCTGAAGGACCCCGCCAGCCCGACCGCACCGGCCGGTACGACGGTCCGGGGCTCGGCGCGGCGGGGCACGACCAGGCGGGGGTCCCCTCCGGTGAGGTAGCCGAACCCGGGGGCGAACCCACCGAAGGCCACCCGCCACGACGCCCCGGTGTGCGCGGCGACCACGGCGTCCTCCTCGAGCCCGGTCAACTGCGCCACCTCCGCCAGGTCGGGACCGTCGTAGCGCACCGGGATCTCGATGGCCGGCTCCGGGTCGGGCCCGTCGCTCCCCCGTCGTGCGGGCGCGGGCGCCGACGACAGTGCGCTCAGCCGGTCGCGCAGCCGACGGAGCGGGGTCCGCTCCGCGGCGAGCACGAGCACCGTGCGTGCCGCCGGCACGATGTCGGCGACCTCGGGCGGATCGGCGGCCCGGAGCGCGTCGCACCAGGCCAGGACCGTCTCGGTGTCCGCGAGCTCGACCAGCACCCCGCTGTCGCCGTACGGGAGCAGCCGGGGGCCGGCGGGCGGGCCCGAGGTCGGGCCTGAGGGCGGCTGGTCGGGGGTCATGCGAACGACCTGACCTCGACACCCGCCTCCCGCAGTGCGCTCCGGATGCGCGTCGTCATCGCCACCGCGCCCGGGGAGTCCCCGTGGACGCAGATCGACTCGGCCGCGATCCGCACCCGGGACCCGTCGACCGCGACCACCTCTCCGTCGGCCACCAGCCGCACCACCCGCCGGGCGACCTCGTCGGGATCGGTGAGCACCGCGCCCGGCTCACGTCGCGAGAGCAGCTGGCCGTCGGGGGTGTAGGCGCGGTCGGCGAACGCCTCGCGCACCGTGCGCAGACCGGCGGCCTCGGCGGCCGCCAGCAGGGCCGACCCGGGCAGTCCGAGGATCGCCAGCGCCGGGTCGTAGGCGCGCACCGCCTCCACGACCGCCTGCGCCTGGTCCTCCCCGGTGACCGTGGCGTGGTAGAGCGCGCCGTGCGGCTTGACGTACCGCACGGCCGTCCCGGCCCGCCGCGCCATCGCGTCCAGACCGCCGATCTGGTAGAGCACGTCGTCGGCCAGTTCCCTGGGCTCGATGTCGATGAAGCGCCGCCCGAAGCCGGCCAGGTCGCGGTAGCCGACCTGGGCGCCGACCGTGACCCCGTTCTTCGCCGCGGTCACGCAGGTCTCGCGCAGGGTGCGCGGGTCGCCGGCGTGGAACCCGCAGGCGACGTTGGCGCTCGAGACCTGCACCAGCACGGCCGCGTCGTCGCCGAGCTCCCATCGACCGAAGGACTCCCCGACGTCGCTGTTGAGGTCGACGCTCGCCATCGTGTGCTCCTTCGTGCCGCCCGACCCCGCACCCGCGGTGGTCGGTCCCTGGGACCAGCCTAGGGACTCAGCGGACGAGCAGGTCCGGGGTGATCGGGATCGAGCGCACCCGCACCCCGGTGGCGTGGAAGACGGCGTTGGCGATCGCCGCGGAGGTGCCGACGATGCCGATCTCCCCGATCCCCCGCGACCCCATCGGGCTTGCGACCAGGTCGGGGTCGGCCAGCCAGGCGGCGTCGACATCGAGGACGTCGGCATGGGTGGCGACGTGGTAGGTCGCGAGGTCCTGGGTGACCGTGTGCCCGAACCGGGGGTCGCGGTGGCCCTCCTCGAGCAGGGCCGCCGAGAGACCCATGACGAGCCCGCCCACGAGCTGGGAGTGCGCCGTGGCCGGGTTGAGAACGCGGCCGACGGCGTACGTGCCGTGCAGGCGGGTCACCCGGACCTCCCCGGTGTAGCGGTGCACGCGGGTCTCGGCGAACACCGCGCCGAAGGAGTGGTGGGCGTACTCCGCCCGCGCCGGGTCGGCGGCGGCCGAGGCCGTGGTCGCGACGCCGGGGTCGGGGTGCTCGCCGTGGTCGGCGCGGAACAGTTGCGCCGCGGCGACGATCGCAGTGCCCCACGAACTGATGCCGGTCGATCCGCCGGCCACCGTGGCGACCGGCAGGGTGGAGTCGGCGATCGCGAGGTCGATGACGTCCGGCGCGCACCCGAGGGCGTCCGCGGCGATCTGCGTGAGCACGGTGCGGGCCCCGGTGCCGATGTCGACCGCGCCGATCGCGACCGCGTACCGGCCCCCGTCGAGCGCGGTCACCCGCGCGGCGTTGCCGGCCGCCAGCGACGCCGGATAGGTGGCCGAGGCGACCCCGGTGCCGACCCACCACTCGCCGTCGACGACCGTGCCCGGCTCCGCCGGTCGCTCGGCCCAGCCGAACGCCTCCGCCCCACGCTCGAGGCACTCCACGAGCCGGCGGTCGCCCCACGGCTTGCCGTTCTCGGGGTCGACGGCGGGCTCGTTGCGCACGCGCAGGTCCACCGGGTCGACCCCGCAGGCCACCGCCAACTCGTCGAGGGCGACCTCCTGGGCGTGCATGCCCGGCATCTCCCCCGGCGCCCGCATCCACGAGGGCACGGCGACGTCGAGCCGCGCGAGCCGGTGGGTGGTCCGCCGGTGCGGCGCGGCATACATCATCCGCGACGGGACAGCGGTCTGCTCCGCGAACTCCCGCACCCGGGAGGTCTGCGACAGCGCCCGGTGCTCGATCGCCAACAGGGTGCCGTCGGCGCGGGCTCCGAGCCGGAGGTGCGAGGTGGTCGCCGTGCGGTAGCCGGTCAGGGCGAACATCTGCTGGCGGGTCACCGCCAGGCGTACTGCACGGCCGCCGGTCGTCCGCGCGGCCAGGCACACCGCCATCACCGGCGCATGCGCCTCGCCCTTGCTGCCGAAACCGCCCCCGACGTACGGCGCGCGCACCCGCACCTGGTCCGGCTCGAGCCCGAGCATGGGCGCCAGGGTTGCCGCCGTCGCGTGGACCCCCTGGGTGGAGTCGAACATCGTCAACCGCGCGCGCCCGTCGGCCTCGTCCCACCACGCCACGGTGGCGTGCGGCTCGAGCGGGTTGTTGTGCTCGTGCGCGGTGCGGTAGGTGCGCTCGATCCGGATCGCGGCCTCGGCCAGGCCGGCCTCGACGTCGCCGTCGTCGGTGTCGGTCTCCATCCCGCCGTTGACCTCGGCGGGACGGTCGGTGGCGTCGGCGTCGCGGAACTCCGCCCGGTGCGGCTCCTCGACCTGGTCGACCCGCACCAGCCGGGCTCCCTCGCGGGCGCTCTCGGAGGTCTCGGCGAGCACGAGCGCGACGATCTGGCCGCGGAACCGGATCCGGTCGTCCTGCAGGATCGCCAGCTCGCCGTTCTCGGTCTCGGCCAGTCGCGGGGCCGAGGTGTGGTCGAGCACGGCGACGACGCCGTCGTGGGCCAGCGCGTCGTCGGCATCGATCCGGCGCACGCGTCCACGGGCCACGGTCGAGGTCACCAGCCACAGGTGCAGCGGATCCCCGGGCACCTCGGGGCCGCCGGAGTGCTCGACGGTGTAGCGCGCCCGGCCGGTGACCTTCTCGAGGCCGTCGACGCGCCGCAGCGGTGTCCCCATCGCGGCCGGCGCGACGGGCTGGGTGGGGTGCTCGACCCGGTCGGTCACCGTGCGACCTCCCCGATCAGTCGGCCGAGCACGAGCGCGGTGGTGTTGCGGACCATCGGCACCTTGAACGCGGTCCGGTCGTCGGTCTCGGCGGCCTCGAGCTCCAGGTCGGCCGCGGCGCGCACCGCGTCCTCGTCGAGCTCATCCACCCGGGTCCCGCGCAGCGCGGCCTCGGCGCGGGTCGCGCGCCACGGTCTGTGGGCGACCCCGCCCCAGGCGATCCGGACCTCGGCCACGGTGTCGTCCGCGACCTCCAGGCATGCGGCCACCGACACCAGCGCGAAGGCGTACGATGCCCGATCGCGCACCTTGACGTAGGCCGACCGCGGCGCGGACCGGTCCCCGGGCAGCTCCACGGCCGTGATCAGCTCCCCATGGGTGAGCACGGTGTCGTCGGCCGGCCGGTCGCCGGGCAGCCGGTGCAGCTGGGTCATCGGGACCCGTCGCTCGCCGTCGGGGCCGAGCACCACCACCTGCGCGTCGACCGCTGCCAGCGCGACCGCCAGGTCGGAGGGGTGGGTCGTCACGCACGCCGCACTCGCTCCCAGCACCGCGTTGTGGCGGGCGTACCCCTCGAGCGCCGCGCACCCCGATCCGGGCTCGCGCTTGTTGCAGGGGGTGGTCACGTCCTGGAAGTACACGCAGCGGGTGCGCTGCAGCAGGTTGCCGCCGGTGGTCGCCTGGTGCCGGATCTGGGGCGAGGCCCCGGCGAGGAGCGCCTCGGCGACCACCGGGAAGTCCCGCCGTACCACCGGATGGGCGGCCAGGTCGCTGTTGCGCACGGTCGCCCCGACTCGCAGGCCGCCCTCGGACGTCTCCTCGATCCCGTCGAGGGCGAGCCGGGAGATGTCGACCAGCAGCCCGGGTTCGACAACGCCCAGCTTGAGGTGGTCGACGAGGTTGGAGCCCCCCGGCCAGGAAGCGTGCGGACGGGTCGTCGGCGACGAGGGTGACGGCCTCGGCGGGATCGACCGCGACGTGGTGCGCGAAGGTCCTCATCGCCGGACCTCCCGCGCGGCCTGCCGGACGGCGGCGAGGATGCCCCGGTAGGCGCCGCAGCGACACAGGTTCCCGCTCATCTGCTCGCGGATGTCGTCGTCGCTCAGGTCCTCCCCCGCCGACTCGGTCAGCAGCCCGACGGCCGAGCACACCTGGCCGGGGGTGCAGTAGCCGCACTGGTAGGCGTCGTGGGCGAGGAACGCCTCCTGCACCGGGTGCAGGGTCCCGTCGGCGGCGAGCCCGTCGGCGGTGACGACCTCCGCGCCGTCGGCGGAGACCGCGAGCTTCAGACAGGTCAGGTGCCGCCGCCCGTCGAGCAGGACCGTGCAACTGCCGCACTGGCCGTGGTCGCACCCCTTCTTCGGCGCCACGACGTCGAGCCGCTCGCGCAGCGCGTCCAACAGGGTCGTCCGCACGTCGACGGTGACGGTGCGCGGTTCGCCGTCCACGGTGAGCCGGATCTCGCGGTCCATGGGAGAGGTGTGTCCGGGGGCGCGGGAGGGGAAACCCGGACCCGGGTGGTGGCGGCCGACGCGCACCGACGAGACGCCCCTCACACGGTGCTGACAGCCCCACTACCCGCTAGTAGATTCCGCGCAAAGTCCGTGCCCCCAGCAGCCAGGAGACTCCCGTGCAGCAGATCCTCGACGCGATCATGGCGGGCGACACCGCCCCCGAGGACTTCGCCAACCTCCCCCTCCCCGAGTCCTATCGCGCCGCCACGGTCCACAAGGACGAGGTCGGCATGTTCGAGGGCGTCGCGACCCGCGACAAGGACCCCCGCAAGTCGCTGCACGTCGAGGACGTCGCGCTGCCCGAGCTCGGCCCGGGCGAGGCCTACGTCGCGGTGATGGCCTCGGCGATCAACTACAACACCGTGTGGACCTCGATCTTCGAGCCGGTCCCCACCTTCGGCTTCCTCGAGCGCTACGGCCGGCTGTCCCCGCTCACCAAGCGCCACGACCTGCCCTACCACGTGGTGGGCTCCGACCTCGCCGGCGTCGTGCTGCGCACCGGTCCGGGCGTGACCAAGTGGACGCCCGGCCAGGAGGTCGTGGCGCACTGCCTCTCGGTCGAGCTGGAGGACTCCGACGGGCACAACGACACGATGCTCGACCCGCAGCAGCGGATCTGGGGCTTCGAGACCAACTTCGGCGGCCTGGCGCACATCGCGCTGGTGAAGACCAACCAGCTCATGCCCAAGCCCGACCACCTCACCTGGGAGGAGGCCGCCTCCCCCGGGCTGGTGAACTCCACCGCCTACCGGCAGCTGGTCTCGGCCAACGGCGGCAACATGAAGCAGGGCGACAACGTGCTGATCTGGGGCGCGTCCGGCGGCCTCGGCGGCTTCGCGACGCAGTACGCCCTCAACGGCGGCGCCACGCCGATCTGCGTGGTCTCCAGCGAGGAGAAGGCCGAGATCTGCCGCAACATGGGCGCGGAGCTGATCATCAACCGCAACGCCGAGGGCTACAAGTTCTGGAACGACGAGGGCACCCAGCAGGACCCGCGGGAGTGGAAGCGCTTCGGCTCCAAGATCCGTGAGCTGACCGGCGGCGAGGACATCGACATCGTCTTCGAGCACCCCGGGCGCGAGACCTTCGGCGCCAGCGTCTACGTCACCCGCAAGGGCGGGGTGATCACCACCTGCGCCTCGACCTCGGGCTACATGCACGAGTACGACAACCGCTACCTGTGGATGAACCTCAAGCGGATCGTCTCCTCGCACTTCGCCAACTACCGCGAGTCGTGGGAGGCCAACCGCCTGGTCATGCAGGGCAAGATCCACCCCACCCTGTCGAGGACCTACCGGCTCGACGAGGTCGGCCAGGCGGCGCTCGACGTGCACCGGAACGCCCACCAGGGCAAGGTCGGCGTGCTCTGCCTGGCCCCCGAGGAGGGCCTGGGCGTGCGCGACGCCGAGAAGCGGGCCAAGCACGAGGCGGAGATCAACCGCTTCCGCGGGGTCTGATCGACATTCGGTCGACGACGGGCGGGTGTTGGGCTGGGGACGGCCCGCACCCGCCCGTAGTCTTTGCCCCAGACGTTGACCCACAGTCGTTGACCCACAGACGTTGACGCAGGGTGAAGTGAGGGGATCATGAGCGACCGCAGTGGCCTGTCCATCTTCGACGACGAGCCCGAGCAGGGCGGGGCGTCGGATGAGCCGACCCAGGTCATCCCCGCGGTGAAGCCGGAGGGCCGCCCGGCGGGGTCGGCCGCCGCCGAGCGGTCCGCGCCGGTGCTCCCGCCGAAGCCCGCGGGGTTCCCGGTGGCCCGGCGCGGCGGGTACGACCGCGCGGCGGTCGACCGGGCGATCGCCGCCCTCGAGGCCGACCGCCGGGCCCTGGCCGAGAGCACGGAGGCGGCCCAGCGCCGGCTGCGGGCGCTGGAGGAGGAGCTCGCCCAGGCGCGCACCCAGCTCGACGAGCACAAGAACCCGACCTACGCGGGTCTGGGCGGCCGGGCCGCCGAGATGCTGCGGCTGGCCGAGGAGCAGGCCGACGAGGTGCTCGCGCAGGCCCGCGCCCAGGCCGAGGAGATCCGGCAGCAGGCCGTGCGGGAGGCCGAGGCGTTCCGCGCCGACGCGGCCCGGGAGGCCGAGGACATGCGGATCGTCCAGCTCAAGGACCTCGAGGAGACCCGCTCGCTGGCCCTGGCCGCGATCGAGCAGGAGCGCTCCTCCGCGCGCGCCGAGGCCGAGGACGTGCTGGCCTCGGCAAAGCGCGAGGCCGAGCAGCTGCGACTGGCCGCCGAGCAGGAGAGCATGACCCTGCGCACGACTGCCCAGCGGGAGGCGGAGAAGGTCCGTGCCGCCGCCGACCGTGAGCTGCAGGAGGCGCGCCGGGTGCTCGCCGTGGAGAAGGAGCGGCTGGCCCGCGAGGCCGCCGACCACCACGAATCCGCGCTCGCCCAGACCCAGCAGCTGGTCGCCGACGCCGAGGCGCGCGCCAACGCCGCCGAGCAGCGGGCCCGGGAGGCCACGACCCAGGCCACCGCGCAGCGCGACCAGGCGGTCGCCGAGGCCGAGCAGACCCTGAGCCGCGCGCGCCGCGAGGCCGAGCAGATCGTGACCACGGCCAAGTCGCAGGCCGCGAGCATCACCGCGACCGGGCAGGCCGAGGCCGACAGCCAGCTGGCCGCGGTGCGCGCGGAGGTCGACCGGATGACCCGCCGCCGCGACGCGATCGTCGCCCAGCTCGGCGCGTTGCGTGACGTGGTGGCCGGCTTCGCCGACGACGCCGGCCCCGACGCTGGCCCCGACGCTGGCGCACCCGTGGCTGACGCAGCGGCCGACGAGGAGCGGTCGACCGACTGAGCGACGCGGGTCAGCTAGCCAGGAAGCGGCGGAGCACCTGCTCGAAGACCGCCGGCTGCTCGGAGTGCACCCAGTGGCCGGCGTTCTTCACGCGCACCCGATGCACCTGCGGGAACAGCGCCCGCATCGCCTCGGTGTGCTCGTCACGCACGTAGCGCGAGTCCGCGCCCGCGATCCAGAGCACGGGCCCGTCGTACGGGGCGACGTCGGCGAGCGCCGCCTCGGGCCAGCCGCCGAGATCGCCGAGCTGGGCACCGAGGACCTCGAGGTTCATCTGCCAGCGCCAGCCGTCGCCCTCCCGACGCAGGTTCTGCAGGAGGAAGGCGCGGACGCCGGGGTCCTCGACCGACTCCGCCATCGCCGCGTCCGCCGCGGCTCGGTCGGGCAGCGCGGCAAGGTCCAGGGAGTTCATGGCCTCCACGAACCCCTCGAACTCGCCGCGACCGCCGGCGTAGGCGACCGGGGCGATGTCGACGACGCACAGTCGCGCGATCCGCTCGGGGTGGCGCAGGGCGGCGATCATCGCAGCCTTGCCGCCCATCGAGTGCCCCACCAGCGTGACCGGGTCGGCGGGATCGAGGAGACCGGCGATCTCGTCGGCCATCGCGACGTAGTCGAACCGGTCGCGCCACGGCGACCGACCGTGGTGCGGGAGGTCGACGAGCGTCACCCGGTGCTCGTCGGCCAGGGCGCGGCCCAGCGTCGACCAGTTGCGTCCCTGCCCGAACAGCCCGTGGCAGAAGACCACGCGGGGGCCGTGGTCGCCGTACTCGAGGGTGTGCAGCGGGGCGGGCTCGGCGCTCATGGGGTCATTGTCCCCGGTCCGCGCGGAGCCCGGCCCACCGCGTGTCGTCTCAGCTGTAGTCGTGGAAGCCCTTGCCGGTCTTGCGCCCCAGGCGACCCTCGGCGACGACCCGCTCGAGGGTGGCGGCGGGAGCCAGACCCGGCTCCTTGAACTCCTCGTGCAGCTCCTTCTGGATGGCCAGCGACACGTCGTTGCCGACGACGTCGAGGAGCTGGAACGGGCCCATCGGGAAGCCGGCCTCGGTCCTGATCGCCTCATCGATGGTGGCCAGGTCGTGCTCGCCGGCCTCGCTGAGCTTGACTGCGTCGTTGAGGTAGGGGAAGAGCAGGGCGTTGACGATGAAGCCCGCGCGGTCGCCGCAGGAGACCGCGACCTTGCCGACCTTCGCGCACAGGGCGCGCACGGTCTCGTCGACCTCGGCCGCGGTCGCGTCGGTGGTGACGACCTCCACCAGCTTCATCACCGGTGCCGGGTTGAAGAAGTGCATGCCGATGACCGACTCCGGGCGCGCGGTGGCGTCGCCGCAGGCCGTGATCGGCAGCGAGGAGGTCGTGGTGGCCAGGATCGCGCCGGGCTTGCAGATCCGGTCGAGGTCCCCGAACAGCTCGGTCTTGATCGCGAGGTCCTCGGCGATCGCCTCGACCACCAGGTCGACGTCGGCGAGGGCGTCGCGCGAGGTCGCCGGCGTCAGCCGGGCGAGCACCTCGGCCTTCGCCGACTCCTCGAGCCGGCCCTTGGCGATCGCCCGGTCCAGCGACTTCTCGATGCCGGCGCGCACCCCGGCGACCTTCTCCGCGCTCCGGCCGACGTAGACCACGGGGTAGCCCGCTTTGGCGAACACCTCGACGATGCCCGAGGCCATCGTGCCGGTGCCGACGACACCGACCGTGGCGATCTCGTGGCGCAGCTGCGGGGCGCTGTCGGGTGAGGGGGTCTCCTCGTCGGCGACCACGGCCCCCTCGGGACCGGGCGCGTCGTAGGTGTAGAAGCCGCGTCCGCTCGCGCGACCCGTGCGCCCCTCCGCGACCAGCTTCTCCAGCAGGTCGGCCGGCTTGTGCAGCGGGTCCCCGCTCTCGGCGTACCGCGCCGCGAGCCCGTCGCGGACGACGTCGAGACCGGTCTCGTCCAGCACGGACAGTGGGCCGGCCGGGTAGCCGCAGCCGAAGCGCATCGCGGCGTCGATGTCGGCGCGGGAGGCGTACCCCTCCTCGTACATCCGTACGGCGTGGTTGAGGTACGGCAGGACGAGCGTCTGGGTGATCGAAGCGTTCGCGGCGGTCATGCGCCGAGGATGGCACAGATGCTACTGGCCGGTAAGGGGGCTTTCGCGGTCCGATCTGTGAAGGCCCTCACGTTGCGCGACGTACGGTCGGCGCCCTCACCCGGGCCTCCAGCACGGCTCCGGGTAGATTCCCCGACCGTGAGACTCGTCGTTGCCCGCTGCCAGGTCGACTACGCGGGACGGCTGACCGCCCACCTGCCGATGGCGACCCGGGTCCTGATGATCAAGGCCGACGGATCGGTGCTGGTGCACTCCGATGGCGGCTCCTACAAGCCGCTGAACTGGATGTCGCCGCCGTGCTCCCTGGCCGAGGAGACCACCGAGGACGGCACCCTGGCCTGGACCGTGACCTCGAAGACCGGCGACACCCTGCGGATCCTCCTCGAGGAGATCCTCCACGACTCCACCCACGACCTCGGGGTCGATCCCGGCCTGCAGAAGGACGGGGTCGAGAAGCACCTGCAGGAGCTGCTCGCCGAGCATCCGGCCACGTTGGCCGACGGGCTGCGCCTGGTCCAGCGGGAGTTCCCCACCCCGATCGGACCGGTCGACCTGCTCTGCCGCGACGCCGACGGGCACCGGGTCGCGGTCGAGATCAAGCGACGCGGCGAGATCGACGGGGTGGAGCAGCTGACCCGCTACCTGGAGCTGCTCAACCGGGATCCGCTGCTGGCGCCCGTGCGGGGGATCTTCGCGGCCCAGGCGATCAAGCCGCAGGCCCGGACCCTGGCCGAGGACCGCGGCATCACCTGCGCCGTGGTCGACTACGACGCCCTGCGCGGGCTGGACGACCCGAGCGAGCGATTGTTCTGATGCTCGGCGGCCGCCGCCGGCTCGGCTGAGCCCAGGGGCAGCCGTACGGTCACGGTCGTGCCGTGCCCCACCTCGCTGGTGACCTCGATCTCGCCGTCGTGGGCGTCCACGATCGCCTTGGCGATCGAGAGGCCGAGACCAGCGCCCTGCACGTGCTTCTCGACCGCATGGCGGGCGCGGAACAACCGCTCGAAGAGCATCGGCAACTCGTCGGCCGGCACGCCGACACCGGTGTCGCGCACCTCGACGACGGCCGTGTCGTCGTGGCGCTCCAGCGCGACCGTGATCACCCCGCCTCGGGGGGTGAACTTCACCGCGTTGGTCAGCAGGTTGTCGAGCACCTGGCCCAACCGCACCGGATCGGCGTGGACGAGCTCGGACTCGCCGGTCGCCTCGACCTGCACGACCACCGAGAGGCCCTGCGCCTCGGCGCGGGGTCGCACGGCGCGGACGGCGTCGGCCGCCAGCCGCTCCAGGTCGATCGGGTCGCGGTTGAGACGCATCCGGCCGCTGGTCAGCGACGCCAGCAACAACAGGTCGTCGACCAGGCACATCTCCCGGCGGGCGTTGCGCTCGATCACCTCGAGCAGCTCGCGCGCCTCCGCGCTGAGGTGCCCGTCGCCGAGGTCGCTGAGCAGCTCGGTGTAGCCGATGATCGACGACAGCGGGGTGCGCAGTTCGTGGGACACGGTGGCGATGAGCTCGTCGCGGATCCGGTCGGCCTCCTCCTGGAGGCGCTTGCGCTCGCTGACGTCGCGGATGATCGCGGAGGTGACGGTGCCGGCGTCGGTCGTCAACGGCGCCAGGCTGATCTCGACCGGGAACTCCGAGCCGTCCTTGCGCCGGGCGTACAGATAGCGGTCGGTGCCGAGCATCGGCCGCAGGCGCGGGCGGGCGGCGTAGCCGGAGCGCTGGCGGTGGTGGGTGCCGTGGAAGCGCATCGGGATCAGGATCTCGACCGGTTGGCCCACGAGTTCGCTGCGGTCGTAGCCGAAGAGGTTCTCCACCTGGCCGTTGACGATGTCGATGATGCCGGAGGCGTTGACGATCATGAAGCCGTCGGGTGCCGCCTCCATCACGCTGCGGAAGTAGCGGTCGTGCACCTCGTCCGGCTGCACAGCGGTCCTCCGTGATCTCGTCGGCGTCCGCTCGGGGGTACGAGCAGGTGGCGGATCCGGTGCACCGCCCCCGTCACCGTACGGTGCAGTCCCGGCGCGGATGCGCAAGGAATCCTCAAGTTCTCGACAGTTCGTGCGCAGGACGCGCCCGTGGCGGGCTCAGGCGACCTCGGAGAGGTCCTTCTTGGTCACCTTCGAACCGTCCAGGCGTACGAGCCTGCGCTTCTTGACGGTGAAGCCCTCGGGCAGCGTGCCCTCCTTGAGCATGCGCAGGGGGCAGCGCCCGCACTTCGGCTTGGACGCGCAGCACTCACGCTTGGGGAGCTTGCGCGCCGCCTTGTCCTTCTTCTTGCCCACGCGATCAGTCCAGACCGTTGGCCGCGCGGATGACGTCGACGATGCCGTCCATGATCTCGGTCAGCCCGAAGTCCTTCGGCGTGTAGACGGCCGCGACCCCCTGCTCGACGAGGGCACGCGCGTCGGAGCCGGGGATGATCCCGCCGACGATGACCGGGACGTCGCCGATGCCGGCGGCGCGCATCCGCTCGAGCACGTCGGGGACGAGCTCCATGTGGCTGCCCGAGAGGATCGAGAGCCCGACGCAGTGCACGTCCTCGGCGAGTGCCGCCGCCACGATCTGCTCGGGGGTGAGCCGGATGCCCTGGTAGATCACCTCGAACCCGGCGTCGCGCGCCCGGACCGCGACCTGCTCGGCCCCGTTGGAGTGCCCGTCGAGACCCGGCTTGCCGACGAGCAGCCGCAGCCGGCCGCCGAGCTCCTCGCCCGTGGCGCGGACCCGCTCGCGGACGGCGGTGAGCTCGGCCCCCGCCTCAGCGACACCGACGGCACCGCTGACCCCGGTCGGGGCACGGAACTCACCGAACACCTCGCGCAGCGTCCCGGCCCACTCCCCCGTGGTCGCCCCCGCCCGGGCGGCGGCCAGGGTCGCCGGCATCAGGTTCGTGCCGGCCTTCGCGTCCTCGGCCAGCCGCGCCAGGGCGGCGTCGACCTCGGCCTGGTCGCGCTGGGCCTTCCAGGACCGGACGCTCTCGATCGCCGCTGCCTCGGCCGCCGGGTCGGCGGTCTGGATCGCGCTGTCGAGGTCCGCGGTGAGCGGCGAGGGCTCGGTGGTCTCGAACTTGTTGACCCCGACGATGATCTCGTCGCCGGACTCGATCCGCGCCCGCCGCGCGGCGTGCGCGGAGACCAGGTTCTGCTTCATGTAGCCCGACTCCACCGCGGCGATGGCACCGCCGAGCGCGGCGACCCGGTCCATCTCCTCCCGGGCGCCGGCGACGAGCTCGGCGACCTTCGCCTCGATCACGTGGCTGCCGGCGAAGATGTCGTCGTACTCCAACAGGTCGGACTCGAAGGCCAACACCTGCTGCATCCGCAGCGACCACTGCTGGTCCCACGGCCGCGGGAGGCCGAGCGCCTCGTTCCAGGCCGGCAGCTGCACGGCGCGGGCGCGCGCGTCCTTCGACAGGGTGACGCCCAGCATCTCGAGGACGATGCGCTGGACGTTGTTCTCCGGCTGGGCCTCGGTCAGACCCAGGGAGTTGACCTGCACGCCGTAGCGGAAGCGCCGCATCTTGGGGTCGGTCACCCCGTAGCGCTCCCGGGTGATCTCGTCCCACAGCGCCACGAAGGCGCGCATCTTGCAGGTCTCCTCGATGAAGCGCACCCCGGCGTTGACGAAGAACGAGATCCGCCCGACGACCTTGCCGAAGTCGTCCTCGCTGACCTGACCGGAGTCACGGACCGCATCGAGCACCGCGATCGCGGTGCTGAGCGCGTAGGCGATCTCCTGCGTCGGCGTCGCGCCCGCCTCCTGCAGGTGGTAGCTGCAGATGTTGATCGGGTTCCACTTCGGGACATGGTTGACCGTGTAGGCGATGGTGTCGGCGGTCAGCCGCAGCGAGTGCTCGGGCGGGAAGACGTAGGTCCCCCGCGAGAGGTACTCCTTGATGATGTCGTTCTGGGTGGTGCCGGCCAGCTGGGCGGCGACCTCCTCGGGCGCGAGGTCGGGGTTCTGCTCCTCGGCCACGACCTGGTACATCGCCAGCAGCCACATGGCGGTGGCGTTGATCGTCATCGAGGTGTTCATCCCCGTCAGCGGGATGCCGTCGAAGAGCTGGCGCATCTCGCCCAGGTGCGGCACGGGTACGCCGACCTTGCCGACCTCACCGCGGGCGAGGGTGTCGTCGGGGTCGTAGCCGGTCTGGGTGGGCAGGTCGAAGGCGACCGAGAGCCCGGTCTGGCCCTTGGCCAGGTTGGTGCGGTAGAGCGCGTTGGACGCGGCCGCCGTGGAGTGGCCCGCATAGGTGCGCATCACCCAGGGTCGGTCCTTGGGCCGTGGGCGGTCCGCCGGCGGGAGTGCGTTCTCGGGCGCGTCGTCGGCGGGGGCCGCGGTCTGCTCGCTCATGGGGGGAGGATAGGCCCGGAACTACGGGCGAGTAACCCCGCTGTCGGCTGATTCACACTCCGGCGCCGGTGGCTCAGGCGTGCACCGGCTCCACCGCGACGAGGTGGCGGAACCGCGCCAGCGTCAGCATCCGCCGCACGCTCGGGCAGCAACCGCGGAGCACGAGCCGGTGACCCCGGCGCTCGGCCACCCGGGTGGCGACGGCGAGGACCCGCAGGGCCGTCTCGTCGACGGAGGGCACGTCGGTCAGGTCGACCACGATGTCGTGGGTGCAGGGCCGGGCGTGGGCCTCGAGATGGTCGTACAACGCGGTGCGCACCGCACCGGTGCTGCGCACGTCGAAATCACCGACCAGCTTCAAGGTCGCCCCGTCGACCTCGAGATCCACCATCGCGTCCGTCCATCCCCTCGGGTGGGGACCCCTGGTGCGTCCCCTCACCCACTATGACGCGGGCCACGGGTCATCGGTTGCCTCCGACACGCGCTCGATGTCGACGCCCAGGCTCTGCAGCACCTCGACGAAGTGCGGATAGCCGCGATCGATGTGGTGCGCTTCGGCCACGGTGGTGGTCCCCTCCGCCGCCAGCCCCGCGAGCACCAGTGCCGCGCCGGCCCGGATGTCGTGGGCGACGACCGGGGCACCGGAGAGCGCCGGCACGCCGCGGACCACCGCGTGGTGCCCGTCGGTGCGCAGATCGGCGCCGAGGCGGGCGAGCTCCTGGGCGAACATGAACCGCGCCTCGAAGACGTTCTCGGTGATCATCGAAGTGCCCTCCGCGGTCGCGGCCAGGGCCATGACGAAGGGTTGGAGGTCGGTCGGGAAGCCCGGGTACGGCAGGGTCGCGACGTCGAAGGCGCGCAGCCGGCCCTCGCATCGCACGCGGAAGGCCTCCTCCCCCGGCACCGCGACGGTCTCGATCTCGGCGCCGGCGGTGCGCAGCTTGTCGGCGACGATCTGGAAGTGCCGGGTGCCGGCACCGACCACGGTCACGTCGCCGCCGGCGATCGCCGTGGCGAAGGCCCAGGTGCCGGCGACGATCCGGTCGCCGATGGTGGTGTGCTCCACCGGTCGCAGGCGCTCCACCCCCTCGACCTCGAGCGTCGAGGACCCGACGCCGTCGATCCGCGCGCCCATCGCGGTCAGCATCGCGCACAGGTCACCGATCTCGGGCTCCCGGGCGACGTTGTCGATGACCGTCCAGCCCGGCGTCAGCACCGCGGCCATCAGCAGGTTCTCGGTCGCCCCCACGCTCGGGAAGTCCAGCCACAGCGTCGCGCCGCCGAGCCGGTCCCGCACCTCGGCGACGACCATTCCGTGCTCGATGTGGACCGCCGCCCCCAGCGCCTCCAACCCCTGGAAGTGCATATCGAGCCCGCGTGACCCGATCGCGTCCCCGCCGGGCAGCGCCACCCGGGCGCGCCCGCACCGCGCGACCAGCGGGCCGAGCACGCAGATGCTCGCGCGCAGCCGCCGGACCAGGTCGTACGGCGCCTCGGGGTCGAGGTCCTCGGGGACGTCGATGCTCACCGTCCCCGAGCCGCGCAGGGAGAGCGTCGGATCGGGGTGCTCGACCTCGACGGTGCACCCGAGCCGCTCGAGGAGCTGGGCCATGACGTGCACGTCCAGGATGTCGGGCACGTTGTGGATCGTGCTGCGGCCGGGGGCCAGCAGGGTGGCCGCCATCAGCTTCAGCGAGGAGTTCTTCGCACCACCCACCTCGACGGTGCCTCGCAGCGGACGGACCCGGGGTCCGTCCGACCGCAGCTGGAAGGCGTCACTCACCCCGGCGACGATACCGAGAGGATCTAGGCTGGTCGTCATGGTCAACCTCACGCGCATCTACACCCGCACCGGCGACGGCGGCCGGACCCGCCTGGGCGACATGAGCGAGACCACCAAGAACGACCTGCGCCTGCACGCCTACGCCGACGTCGACGAGGCCAACGCCCACGTCGGCCACGCGCTGGCCGCGGGTGAGCTCGAGCCGGAGGTGCGGGCGATCCTCACGACCGTCCAGAACGACCTCTTCGACGTGGGTGCGGACTTCTGCACCCCGGTCGTCCCCGACCCGGAGTTCCCGCCGCTGCGCATCGAGCAGGCCTACGTCGACCGGCTGGAGGCGTGGTGCGACGAGTTCAACGAGCAGCTGCCCAACCTGCGGTCCTTCATCCTCAACGGCGGTACGCCCGGCGCCGCGCTGCTGCACGTCGCCCGCACCGTCGTCCGCCGCGCCGAGCGGTCGGCCTGGGCGGCCTACGAGGAGCACGGCGAGACCATGAACGTCCTGGCCATCACCTACCTCAACCGGCTCTCCGACCTGTTGTTCATCCTCGCCCGGCACGCGAACCGGGAGAACGGCGACGTGCTGTGGGTCCCGGGCGGCGAGCGCTGAGCTCTCCGCCCGGGGCCGCGGCCGGCACGAACGCCGCCGCGGGCAGGGTGAGGATCGCCAGCGCCCAGAGCGCGTCCAGCGTGCCGAAGGCGTCGGCGAGCGCCCCGAACAGCGGCGGGCCGGTCAGGAACGCGGCGTAGCCCAGGGTCGAGACGACGCTGACGCGGGCCGCGGCGCGCACCGGGTCGTCGGCCGCGGCGCTCATCCCGACGGGGAACCCCAGCGAGGCCCCGATCCCCCACAGCGCGATGCCGAGGACGACCACCGGCCCGTCCTGGGTGACCACCAGCACGATCCCGAGCGCGGCACAGCCCAGCGTCGCCCAGAGCACCGCGACCCGACCCGCCCGGTCGAGGACCGCCGGTCCGAGCAGACGGCCGGTTGTCATCGCCGCGACGAACCCGGCGTACCCGGCGACCCCGCTCGCCTCGGCGAACCCGTGACCGTCGACCAGCGCCAGGGCGAGCCAGTCGTTGGCGGTGCCCTCCATCAGCGCCAGCGACATCACCATCGCCCCGATCAGGACCGTGCGCGGTTCGGTCCACGCCCGCCACACCGAGGCCGCCGGCGGACCGTCCCCGGCGACCGCGGGACCCCCGACCGGCACGAAGGCGGCCGTGCCGGGCACCAGGACGACGACGCTGGCCACGAGGACCAGTCCGACGTGGGCGATCACCGGCACCCCGAGGGCGAGCGTCGCGGCACCGAGGCCCGCCCCGGCGACGGTGCCGATGCTGAACCCGGCGTGGAACCGCGGCATCACCGTCCGGCGCATCCGCCGCTCGACCTCGGCGGCCTCCACGTTCATCGCCACATCCCACGCGCCCGAGCCGGCGCCGAAGGCGAACAGACCCACCCCGGCGAGCACCCGCCCGGCCTGGGGGTCGAGGAGCCCGCTGATGGCGACGGCAGCCGCGGACAGGCCGACGACCGCGCCGGCGAGTCCGCCGCGCACCGTGACCCGCACGCCGTACCGCTGGATCAGCGCACCGGTCAGGGGCAGCGCGATCATCGAACCGATCGCGATCGTGAGCAACAGCAGCCCGAGCTCGGCGTTGCCGAGCTCCAGGGTGCGGCGGGCCTGCGGGAGGCGCGCGACCCAGGTCGCGAAGCACAGCCCGTTGAGGCCGAAGACCCACCCGGTCGCGTTGCGCGCGGACCGGACGGCCGGATCGAGCCCGCTCACCCGCGGCGCAGCTGCCCGGGCGGGGCCGCCTCGGTCCAGGCCTGGAAGCCGGTCAGGGCCTCCCGGCTCATGGCGAACTCCTGGATGCCGCTGGGGGTCTCACAGGTGGCGACGACGTGGTCGCTGTAGAGGGAGTAGACCTCCGCGCCCTCCGGCTGGCGCCGCCCGACGTAGTCGAGCTCGGTGCGCGCGAAGACCTTCCGCGGCCGCGGATCGAGCGTGAAGACCCGGAACCACTGCAGCTCCTCGCCGTTGTAGCGCCCCAGCCCGAGGACCCAGCCGCGCCCGGGCCGGTCGGTGCGGACGCGCACGCTGAGCTCGAAGGTGCCCCCGTGCCGGGAGAGCAGGCGACGCCGCAGGATCAGGCCGAGGCCGTAGGCCACCAGGAGCACCAACACCACGCCGACCACGTCGAGCAGCGAGTGCCACTGCGGCATGCTGCTTCCTCCTGTCGGCCTGGTCGTGGAGCACTCCGTCGGGCGGAGAAGAAACCACCGCACGTCCGGTCGCGGGGACCGGACGTGCGGTGGATGTTATCGGACGCGCCGGGGCTGGAGCACCGGCCGCCGTGGCGTGGTCAGGCGCCGCGCTCCGCGGCGCGGACCCGCGCCTCGGCGATGCGGACGGCCTGGAGCGCCTCGTCGTCGATCTCGCCGGCCGCGTGCGCCCGCTCGAGGTCGTGGCGAGCCTTCTCGAGGTCGATCTCGTGCGACATCTCGGCCCGCTCGGAGAGCACCGAGATCCGGTTGTCGGCCACCGAGAGGAACCCGCCGTCGACGGCCGCGACCCAGGTCTCCCCCTCGACCGTGGTCACGTCGACCACGCCCGGGACGAGCACCGAGAGCAGGGGCGCGTGGCCCGGCAGCACGCCGAGGTCGCCCTCCGTGGTGCGGGCGATGACGCTGGTGGCCTGGCCCGACCACACCAGGCGGTCGGCTGCGACCAGCTCGACCTGCAGGGCGCTGTCACTCACGGTTGTTCACTCCTCGCTGGGGATCTCGATCGATGCTGGACGTCAGAGGGACTTCTGGATCTCGTCCCACTTGCGCTCGACGTCGTCGAGGCCGCCGCACATGAAGAACGCCTGCTCGGCGACGTGGTCGTACTCGCCGTCGGCGATCTTGTTGAACGCCTCGATGGTGTCCTCGATCGAGACGGTCGAGCCCTCGATGCCGGTGAACTGCTTGGCGACGTAGGTGTTCTGCGAGAGGAACCGCTGGATGCGGCGCGCCCGCGACACGATGACCTTGTCCTCCTCGGAGAGCTCGTCGACACCGAGGATCGCGATGATGTCCTGCAGCTCCTTGTTGCGCTGGAGGATCTGCTTGACCCGCACGGCGCAGTCGTAGTGCGCCTGGCCGATGTACTGCGGGTCGAGGATCCGCGACGTCGAGGTCAGCGGGTCGACCGCGGGGTAGATACCCAGCGAGGCGATCTCGCGCGAGAGCTCGGTGGTGGCGTCGAGGTGGGCGAAGGTCGTCGCCGGCGCCGGGTCGGTGTAGTCGTCGGCCGGCACGTAGATCGCCTGCATCGAGGTGATCGAGTGACCGCGCGTCGAGGTGATGCGCTCCTGGAGCACACCCATCTCGTCGGCGAGGTTGGGCTGGTAGCCCACCGCGGACGGCATCCGGCCCAGCAGGGTCGAGACCTCGGACCCGGCCTGGGTGAAGCGGAAGATGTTGTCGATGAACAGCAGCACGTCCTGCTTCTGCACGTCGCGGAAGTACTCCGCCATCGTCAGGGCCGACAGCGCGACCCGCAGCCGGGTGCCCGGGGGCTCATCCATCTGGCCGAAGACCAGCGCGGTCTGACCGAAGACGCCCGCCTCGGTCATCTCCGCGATCAGGTCGTTGCCCTCACGGGTGCGCTCACCGACACCGGCGAAGACCGACACACCCCCGTGGT
>JAJUGK010000035.1 GCA_029268205.1 Nocardioidaceae bacterium | reverse complement strand
TCGGACTTCGCCAACTTCGGCCTGTTGCAGGGCCTCGGCATCCTGCAGGGCCTCGGGTTCGGTCTGCTGTTCCTGAACTCCGCCGTCGCGATCGTGGTGTTCTTCGTGATCCCGATCGTGTGGAACGTGCTGGTCTCGCTGATCTCGTGGCTGCGCGACGCGGCCCCGTGGATCGACCTGGCCACCGCCCAGTCGCGCCTGCTCGGCATCGACCCCAACACCGGCCAGGAGGTCACCGGGGGGATGGACGCCGAGGCGTGGGCCCAGTTGGCGACCACGTCGCTGATCTGGATCGTCGTGCCGATCGCGGTCGGCACGTGGCGGGTCCTGAAGTCCGACCCGAAGTAGCCGCACCGGCGGGGCGGGGGCGGGGCTCTCGTAGGGTCGGGCCCATGACCCAGACCACGAGCCCCGCCCCCGGTCCTGCTCCCCGGGAGGACGGCCGCGCCGACGACGAACTGCGCCCGATCCGCTTCACCCGGCACTGGCTCGACCACGCGGCCGGCTCGGTGCTGGTCGAGTTCGGCAGGACCCGCGTCCTGTGTGCCGCCTCGGCCTCCGAGGGCGTGCCGCGCTGGCGCAAGGGCTCCGGTCTCGGGTGGGTGACGGCGGAGTACGCGATGCTCCCCGCGGCGACCAACACCCGCTCCGACCGGGAGTCGGTCAAGGGCCGCATCGGCGGCCGCACCCACGAGATCTCCCGGCTGATCGGCCGGTCGCTGCGCGCGATCGTCGACTACCGTGCGCTGGGCGAGAACACCATCCAGATCGACTGCGATGTCCTCCAGGCCGACGGCGGGACGCGGACGGCGGCGATCACGGGCGCCTACGTCGCCCTGGCCGACGCCGTCGCCCACCTGCGCGGCGAGGGGGCGCTGACCGGTGAGCCACTGACCGGGTCGGTCGCCGCGGTGTCGGTCGGGATCATCGACGGCGTCCCGCGGCTGGACCTGCCCTATGTGGAGGACGTCCGCGCCGACACCGACATGAACGTCGTGATGACCGGCGACGGCGGCTTCGTCGAGGTCCAGGGCACCGCCGAGGGCGCCTCCTTCGCCCGTGCGGAGCTCGACGCCCTGCTCGACCTCGCCGCGGGCGGGTGCGCAGAGCTCACCCGACTGCAGCGCGAGGCACTCGCCGATGGCTGAGCCGCGGGTCTTCCTGGCCTCGCGCAACCGCAAGAAGCTCGCCGAGATGGAGCGCATCCTCGCCGCGCACGTCCCCGGCGTACGCGTGCTGGGGCTCGACGACCTCGCCGACCTCGGGGTGCCCGACTACGCTGAGCCGGTCGAGGACCGACCGGACTTCCACGGCAACGCCGCCCTCAAGGCGCGGGCGGGGCTGCGGGCGACCGGCCTGCCGACCCTCGCCGACGACTCGGGGCTGTGCGTCGACGCGCTGAACGGCATGCCCGGCGTGCTCTCGGCGCGGTGGAGCGGTCTGCGCAAGGCCGCGACGGGCGCGACCGAGGTCGACGAGGCCAACAACCGGCTGCTGCTCGCGCAGCTCGAGGACGTCCCCGACGAGCGCCGCACCGGGCACTTCGCCTGCGCCGTCGTGCTCGCCCACCTCGGCGCCGACGGCACCGAGCAGGAGATCGCGGTCGAGGGTCGGATGCCCGGGCGGCTGGTCCGCGCGCCGCGGGGCGAGAACGGCTTCGGCTACGACGTGGTGTTCGTCGCCGAGGAGTACGTCACCGACGGGCCGCCCGACTCCTGGCTCACCACCGCGCAGCTCGACTCCGAGGCCAAGGACGCCGTCAGCCACCGCGGTCGTGCCCTGCGCGCGATCGCGCCGCGGGTCGCCGCCGTGCTCGGCGGCTAGGCGATCCCCTGGATGGGTGCGCGGGCGGCCCCGACGGTGAGCTCGGCGTCGACACGGTGGACGAGGGCCTCGTGGGCCTGACGACGCAGGGTGAACCCGACGGTCTGCTCCTCGGCCCAGGACCACCGGGTCTCGGTCGGGTCGAGCCGCCCCAACTGGTCGACGAGGGCCGCGTGCGCGGTGTCGAAGACGGCGAGCAGGCCCGCACGGGTCCCGGGACGGGGCGGCGGGTCACGGTCGGGCTCGTCGGTCACGCCCTCCCGCAGCACGTAGGCCCAGAAGTCCTGGACCTCGGCGAGGTGGTGGAGCAGGTCGTCGGCCGACCACCCGGGGCAGGTCGGCACCGGTGCCCCGGGGTCGGCGTCGACCAGGGCCGCGCGGAAGCGGGCCGACTCGCGGACGATCGCGGTGAGGTGGTCCATGGCTCATCGAACCATGGACAGGGTGCGCCCGGAGAGACTCGAACTCTCACTGGCCAGGACCTAAACCTGGTGCCTCTGCCGATTGGGCTACGGGCGCGTCGGACTCGGCGCCGGTCAGGCCGTCGTGAGTCCGAGATCCTTGTGGAGCTTGGCGACGTGACCGGTGGCCTTGACGTTGTACATCGCCCTCTCGATCACGCCCTCCTCATCGACGACGAAGGTCGAGCGGATGACGCCGGTGACGACCTTGCCGTAGAGCTTCTTCTCCCCGAAGGCGCCCCACTCCTGCATCACCTGCTTCTCGGGGTCGGAGAGCAGGGTGATCGTCAACGCGTCGTTCGCCCGGAACTTCGCCAGCTTCTCGGGCTTGTCGGGGGAGATGCCGATGACGTCGTACCCCTGGGCCTCCAGGCTCTCGCGGGCCTCGGTGAAGTCGCAGGCCTGCTTGGTGCAACCGGAGGTGAGCGCCGCCGGGTAGAAGTAGACGATCACCTTGCGGCCGCGGTAGTCGCGCAGGCTCACCTCCCGGCCGTCGTCGGTGGGGAGGGTGAAGTCCGGGGCCGGGTCGCCGGGGGCCAGGCGGGTGCTCATGGCGGTCCTCTCGCGTCGGGGTGGATCGTCGGGATGGGGCGTCGAGGTGCAACCTACGCCGTAGCGGGTAACGTTCGCCCACGACCCGTCCTGCCCAGCCACGTCGAACCGAGGAGCACCGGTGGTCCCTCCCGTGTCGGACCGAACGCCCGCCGAGATCGAGCGCGAGATGGAAGCCACGCGCGAGCGGCTGGCGGCGACCATCGACCAGCTCGCCTACCGCGCGAAGCCCAGCACCATCGCGTCCCGGCAGATGGCCGACCTGAAGGCCCACTTCGTCGCTCCGGACGGATCCCCGCGCACCGACAACATCCTCAAGGTCGCCGGCGGTGTCGTCGGCGTGGTCGCGGCCATGGTCCTGCTGCGCAAGATCACCCGTTGACCGTGACGCGGACCCCAGCCCCCACGGAGGTCGGCCGGGACCGGACCCCGATCCGGATGCTCCACGACCGCGTCCTGGTCGCGGTCGACTCCGAGAGCGGCGAGCGGCGATCCTCGGGCGGCATCGTCATCCCGGCCACGGCCGCGATGGGCTCCCGGCGGCTCCAGTGGTGCCGGGTCGTCGCCGTCGGTGCGCACGTGCGCGCCGTCGAGGCGGGTGACCGGGTGCTGTTCGACCCCGAGGACAAGGCCGAGGTCGAGGTCGGTGGCGAGCTCTACGTGGTCATGCGCGAGCGCGACATCCACGCCGTGGCCGCCGACCGGCTCGGCGACAGCCAGACCGGCCTCTACCTCTGACGACCCCGACGACGCCGAGCAGCCCGCCGCGTGCGGCGCCGCGAGAAGGTCAGCCGGTCGGCGCGCAGGTAGTCGTGGGGGTCGCTGAGGAAGCGCAGGTGCGGCCGGCGGGCGGCCGGGATGCGTCGCAGCTCCGCCTCGAGCGGGCCGCGGTAGCCGCTCGCGGGTGAGGCGATGAGCGGGGCGCCCCAGTCGTCGTGATGGCTGGGCACGAAGACCGTACCGCCGACGTCCGCGACGTAGTGCCGCACGTCGCGCAGGCCGTTGGTGATCTGCCCGAAGCCCTGGATCGCGCCGACGTGGACGTCGGGCCGGGGGAGGCGGCGCAGTACCCGGCGTACCCGCGGCGCGTCCTCCTTGAGCGGCCCCACCGTGTCGTGCCACACGAGGGTGAACCCGGGGACGCGCAGCTGGTAGAGCAGGGACCCGCCCTCGGCGTCGCCGGCCAACCCGGTCAGCAGCCCGGCGCAGTCGGCGAGCGACGGCGGGTGGAGCAGCGGGGTGAGCGGGTCGGGCAGCGGTAGCAGCGGCAGATGGGGATCGCTGAGGTCGGGCGGCTTCGGCGTCGAGTGCGGATGGCGTACGGCGGTGAGGCGGATGCTGCCGAGCCGGGCGCGGCGCACCGTGCCGTGCGGGTCGCGCTCGTCGCCGACGACCAGCCCGCGGATGCGCTTGGAGGCCTTCGCCCGGACCTGGGTGATGTGCTGAGCGGTGCCCACGACGACCGCCCCGGAGAGCTCGGCGATGCGGTGCGCGTCGGCGGCGTGGTCGAAGTGCCCGTGCCCGATCAGGATCGCCCGCGGACGCAGGGCGGCCAGCTCGGCCACGCTGGTCGGCACCCGGCCGCCGTGGATCCCGCGCGGGATCCAGGCGTCGAGCAGCAGGACCTCGCCGTCGATCGCGAGCGCGAACCCGGCACATCCGACCCACGACAGCAGCACGCGGTCGCGACGGATGGCGCCGGTGCGCCGGTCGACGTTGGCGGCGCCGAAGTGCTTGCGCCGCGCGCGTACGAGCGCACGGGGGGCGGCCTCGGCGCGGCCGGGGAGCAGGAGCGGGGCGAGGCCGAGCGCGAGGGCGCCGCGGACGGCGGTACGCCGCGTGGCGGTCGGCGGGGCCGGGGTGTGGTCGTTCACACCCCGGCCAACGAGCCGACCGTCAGGAGGTCACCGTCGGGGGCGCACCCGCACCACGACGCGCACCGTCGTGCCGCGCACCTTCGGGGTGCCGGTGTAGACCACCCGCAGCACCCGGCGCTTGGGTCCGCGCAGGAACTTCTTCAGCGGGATCGGGCCCTTGCCGTTGACCAGGCGCCTGGCGCCGAGGAGGCGCTTGCCGGACCAGACGCGCACCTTGCCGCCGGTGATCCGCTTGCCGCCGGCCCGGACCTTGACCGCCATCCGCGGCTTGGTGGTGCGGACGATGGGACGCGCCGGTCGGATGGCCGCGCGCATCTTCGCCTGGGTCTTCACCGGGGTGCTCGCCTGGACGGTCGGCAGCGTGACGGTCGTGCCCGACGGCTCGACCCGGAGGCGGACGAGCGCCCCCTCCGGCATCGACGCCGGGGCGGTGAGGGACACCGCCGCGGTGCCGTCGGCGACGGGGAAGGCCCCCAACCGCGTGACCTGCTCGCCCACGACCTGCTCGGCGACGACCTCGGTCGCCGGCTCCACACCGGCCGAGGTCAGGTCGAGCCGGTCGAGGGTGAAGGTGTGCGTGCGGCCCGCGGTGATGGCGGCGGGCAGCTCGGTGGCGTAGACCTGGCGGCGGGCGGGGTCCGGGGCGATCGGCTCGCCGTCGCCCTGGGAGGTCCGCAGGAACTCGATCCAGGCGTCGCGGTCGATCAGGCCGGAGTCCCGGACGTCGGTGCCGTCGGCGAGCACGTGGAAGTTGTCGCCGCCGGCCGCCAGGAAGCTGAACGTCCCGATCCGGTAGTCGGCCTGCGGGTCGAGCGGCTCGCCGTCGATGCGGACCGAGGTGACCCGCTTCCCCTCGGGGCGCGAGGGGTCGAGCGTGACGGCGACGTTCTTCGACAGCCCCAGGTGCAGGAACGGCCGCGTGGGCACCTCACCGTCCGGGGTGCGCTGCCACTGCTGCTCGAGCATCGTCGTGAACTGGGCCCCGGTCAGCGTCAGCGTGGTGAGGTTGTTGACGAACGGCAGGACGGCGTTGGCCTCGGCGTAGGTGATCACGCCGTCGCCGTCGTACTCCAGGTCGGCGCGCAGGCCGCCGGGGTTGACGACGCCGATCTGGGCCCCGCCGCGGCTCTCGTCGCCGAGGCTGGCGACCAGCGAGTCGGCGACCAGGTTGCCGAGCGTCGACTCGGCGGCGCGGTCGTCGTCGTTCTCCCCGGAGCGGGCCCGGGTGATGGAGGCGGTGACCTCCCCGACGGGCTCGCGGCCGATGACGTCGGCGGCGGCGATCGCCTCGGTGACGATCTCCTCGACCGCGGCGACCCGGGCGAAGCCGGTGTCGACCTCGGTGCCGCGGGCGACGTTGCGGGCCCGGTAGGACACCACGTCGCCGTCGGCGGTGACGCGCATCCGGACGACGCCCAGCCGCTCGCCGTAGCTGCCGGTCTGCACGACCGGCCGGGTGCGGTCGGGCTCACCGGGGACGGGGGCGTCCCAGGCGTACACCTTGTGGGTGTGGCCGGTGAAGATCGCGTCCACCTCGGGCGAGGTCTCCTCGATCATCCGGGCGAAGGCACCGCCCGCGGCGACCTCCTCCGCGAGCGTGGAGCCGTCGGGCGTGCCGGCTCCGGCGCCCTCGTGGTATTCGGCGACGATCACGTCGGCCTCGCCGTTGGCGGGGTCGCCGTCGGTGAGGGCGGCGGTCACCCGGCTGACGGCGTCGACCGGGTCACCGAACTCCAGGTCGGCGACGGCGGACGGCGTGACCAGCGAGGGCGTCTCCTGACTGACGACGCCGACGACGCCGACGGTGAGGTCGCCGACCTCGTGCAGGGAGTACTCGTCGAGGACCGGGTCGGTCGTGCCCCGGCGGTAGACGTTGGCCCCCAGGTGCGGGAAGTCGGCCCGGTCGCTGACCCGGCCGGTGAGGTCGTCCTCGCCCTGGTCGAACTCGTGGTTGCCGACCGCGCTGGTCGCCAGTCCGAGGGCGTTGAGGACGTCGATCGTCGGGTTGTCCTGGGCGATCCCGGAGGCGAAGAGGCTGGCGCCGATGTTGTCGCCGGCCGAGAGCAGCAGGGTGTTGTCCTCGCCGCCGGCCCGCCGCAACTTCTCGACCCGGGTGGCGAGCGCGGTGGTGTGCTCGTCGATGCGCCCGTGGAAGTCGTTGAGGTTGATCAGGGTGATCGGGGTGGTGGCCGCGTCCAGGTCGAGCCCGACCAGGATCGGGTCGTGGTCGCTGGCCCGGAACCGGTCGGGGGCGTACAACGGCGTCGCGTTGGCGTTGTGGCGGGAGTACTCCAACGCCACCGGCTCGACGGCGTTGATGTTCCACACGTCGGCCCCGGTGACCAGGTCGGCCGCCGCGGGGTTGGCCAGGACGTGGTCGAGGGAGCCGGTGCGGCCGCCGTAGAGGTAGGTGCGGCCGGCGTCGTGCTGCTGGCCGACGTTGACGTAGCCCGCCTGCTCGAGCACGCCGAGCGGGTCCTCGAAGGTGTAGGAGTTGAAGTCGCCGACGAGGAACACCGCCGGGGTCTGCGTCTCCTCGCTCACGGTCGCGGCGAAGTCGGCCAGCGCGGCCGCCTGGCGGGTGCGGTCGCCGTTGTAGGCGCCCTGGCCGTCACCGGCGTCGGCGTTGTCGCCGGTGGCGTCGTCGCCGGCGGACTTGGACTTGAAGTGGTTGGCGACCAGGACGAACTGTTGCGCAGACGTCCCGCCGCGGGGGCGGAACACCTGGGCGAGCGGCTCACGGGCGTTGCCGAAGGCGGGGTCGTCGAGCAGGATGCGCGACTCGCCGACCGGCTCCACGCGAGCGGTGCGGTAGAGGAAGGCACTGCGGATGACGTCCTCGTCGGCCGGCGTCGCCCCGGGGGAGGAGACGTAGGACCAGGTGTCGTCGCCGGCCTCGGCGTTCAGCGCCGCGACCAGGGCGGCCAGGGCGACGTCGCGGTCGTCGTCGCCGCGCACGGCGGCGCTGTTCTCGATCTCCTGGACCCCGACGACGTCGGCGCCGAGGGCCTCGATCGCCGCGACCAGCTTGGCCTCCTGCCGCTGCCGGTCGTCGGCGTCGGCGGCGCCGCGCGGGCCGGGGGTCGCCCCCTCGCAGGACCGTACGGTCACCGGCTCGCCGGCGCGGTCGAGGTAGTACTCGCACGTGCCGCCGGCGTCCTCGTAGTCGGCGCCGGTGGTGGCGAAATAGTTCAGGACGTTGAAGGTGGCGAAGGTGAGGTCGCCGCCGACCGGGTCGGGCTCGGGTGTCCGGACGTCGACGAACGTGGCCGGCAGGTCCTCGTCGTCGCCCGTCAGCGGCCGGGTCGGCTGGAACCGCCAGGCGTCGTGGCGGTAGTCGAGGACGACCGGCTCGGCGAAGGTGGCGCGCGCGCCGACGGTCACCGGGGCGTCGAGGGTCAGCCACGGGACCGCGACGTCGCTGGCGGAGCCGGTGTAGTCGGCCGACGAGCCGTCGTCGAGGGTGACCGCGCGGTCGCGGTTCGCCGCCTCGACGGCGTCGGCGTCCGGGCCGGGCGCGGCCACGTCGGTGGCCTGCCGGAGCGGCTGGGCACCGGCGGCCAGGCCGATCTCGCCGTACCGGCCGACCTGGTAGTTGTCGGTGACCGTCCAGCGACCCGCGGGCTCGACCAGCATGCCCTCGTACGCCTCGCGGGCGCCCTCGGCGAGCGGGAACGCCAGGGGGGTGGGATCGATCGGTTCCACGGCCCCGGGCTCGGCCGCCAGCCCATCGTCGGCGAGCCGGATCTGGGTGAGGCCGTTGAACTCCCCGGCCTCACCGCTGACGGCGACGTGGTCGCCCGGCTGCGGGTAGGCGTCCGCCCCGAGGTCCGGGGCGTAGACGAAGACGCCCGCCGACGCGGTGCGGTCCTCGTCGCTCGTGCCGCCCGACCCGGCCTCCTGGAGGTAGAACCCGCGGAAGCCGCCGGTCGGGTAGGCGGCGGTCACCACGCCGGTGACCGTGACGCTCTGACCGGCCAGCGGGGTGGCGTCGCCCGTCCCCTGCACCTGGCTGATCGTGTGGGTCGGCTCGGCGGCGGTGGTGGCGCCGACGGCCGGTGGGGCCCCGAGGAGGCCGGCGCCGAGCGCGAGGACGGCCGTGGGGGCGAGGACCCGGCGCCAGCGGCGTCGGCGGGCAGGGTTGACGAAGGTAGTCACGAAGAGTCTCCCGAGAACGGACTGATCGACGGCCGCGAGCCTAAGCGCTGGCACCGGCGGTGAGGAGAACTCCGGGTCACGGTTCGGTGAAGGTTCGCCCATAACCGAAACGTGTTCTCGCAGTTGGGGAGGGTGGTCACCCTCCCGGAAGGATCTCGATGCGCCCGTTCCGTCGTACCGCCGCCGCCGTCGCCCTGGCGGTCGCCCTGCCGGTGCTCCCGGCCCTCGTCACCACACCGGCCGGGGCCGACGACGGTGGCGGCGCCACGCCGGTGACCACCGCGGCGTACGACGCAGCAGCCCGCAAGGGCGCCCCGCTCAAACCGCGCGGCGGGAAGTACCGGGCCCGGGTCACCCGCACCAAGCACGGCATCCCGCACATCGTCGCCAAGGACTGGGGATCGCTCGGGTTCGGGCAGGGCTACGCGACCGCGGAGGTCGCCATCTGCAACCTGCTCGACACCCTGATCACCGGTCGGGGCCAGCGCTCGCGCTGGTTCGGCCCGAACGCCCGCTACAACGACCTCGTCTCGGTCGATGCCTCCAACCTCGAGTCCGACCTGCTCTTCACCGACCTGCGCAACCGGCGCGTGGTCGAGAAGCTCTTCAAGGACCCCGAGCGCGGACCCGGCCCCGAGGCCAGGGCGATCGCGCGCGGCTACCTCAAGGGCATCAACCGCTACCTGAAGGACGTCGGCGGCGCGAAGGGGATCTCCGATCCCGAGTGCCGGGGCAGGGCCTACGTGCGGCCGGGCACCGTCAAGGACCTCTGGTACGGCGTGTACGCCGCCAACCTGCTGGCGTCCGGGGGCGTGTTCATCTCCGCGATCGCCTCGGCCACCCCGCCGTCGTTGACCGACCCGGGCCTTCCCGACGTGGCCGGCCTGCTCGGCCTGTCGGCGCGCGAGCTCGACCGGCGGCTGCCGTTCGCGAAGGCGCCGGCGAAGAAGGACCTGCCCACGCCGGCGGAGCTGCGGGCACGGCTCGGCAAGGATCCGGAGTCCGGGTTCGGCTCGAACGCCACGGCGATCGGTGGCGCGGCCAGCGCCAACCGCCGCGGGATGCTGCTGGGCAACCCGCACTTCCCGTGGAGCGGGCGCTACCGGTTCACCCAGGCGCACCTGACGATCCCCGGGCACTACGACGTGGCCGGGGCGAGCCTCATCGGGTCGCCGGGCATCAACATCGGGTTCAACAAGGACGTCGCCTGGAGCCACACGGTGTCCACGGCCTACCGGTTCACGCCGTACGAGTACCGCACCCTCCCGGGGATGCCGACGACCTACCTCACGACCTCGGGCCCCAAGCGGCTCAAGCAGCGCAAGGTCACCGTGACCGTGCGTCAGGGCGGCAAGCTGCGCAAGGTCACCCGGACCCTCTACCGCACCGACGAGGGCTACGTCATCGACGACCCCGGCAAGCTGATGGGCTGGACCCCGTTGAGCGTGTTCGCGATCCGCGACGCCAACGGTGAGCAGCTCAAGACCGTCGACTCGTTCCTGCAGATGGGCAAGGGCACCTCGGTCCGGGACCTGCTGCGGCGGCAGGACGCCACGGCCGGGATCCCGTGGGTCAACACGATCGCCGCCGACCGCGCCGGCAATGCGTTGTACGCCGACCACTCGGTCGTGCCCAACGTCCCCGACGCGGTGGTGCAGCGCTGCCTCACGCCCATCGGTGTCGCCGTGAAGCTCATCGCCGGGCTGCCGGTGCTCGACGGCACCCGGGCCGGCGGGGACTGCGCATGGCGCACCGACCGCGACGCCGCGCGCCCGGGCATCTTCGGGCCGAAGAACCTGCCCGACGTCGTGCGGCGCGACTGGGTCGCCAACGCCAACGACTCGTACTGGACGCCGAACGACAAGGTCCGGCTCGAGGGGTACGCCGGGATCATCGGCTGCGAGCAGTGCGAGCGGACGCTGCGGACCCGGCAGGTCTACCGCTATGTCACCGACGCGCTGAAGAAGGGCCGGATCAGCCACCGCAAGCTCGCCGGCTTCCAGCACCAGAACAAGGTCTTCGCCGCGACCCTGAGCAAGCAGAACGGCGACCTGGGCAAGGTCTGCCGCGCCGCGGGCGGCGGCTCGGCGTGCACCGTGCTGGCGAAGTGGGGCGGCCGCGACAACCGGGACGCCCGGGGTGCGCACCTGTTCCGCGAGTTCTTCACCCGGACGCCGGAGCTGCAGCGGTGGAAGGTCGGCTTCGACCCGCGTCAGCCCTTCGACACCCCGCGCGACCTGCAGGAGAACAACGGCCAGGTGATCGCGGCGATGCGGCAGGCGCTGGCGTTCCTGAAGTCGAAGGGGATCGCACCCAACGCGCGCCTCGGTCAGCTCCAGGTGGCCGGTGACCGGGGGGCTCCCGCCATCGGGCTCGGCGGCGGGCCGCACGAGACCGGCAACGCCAACGCGCTGTCGTTCAGCGAGGCGGTGACCAACCTCGGTCGGCTCTACCCGGTCGGGTACGGCTCCTCCCACATCCAGGCGGTGGCCTTCGGCAAGAGGGCGCCGGTCGCGCGGACGATCCTGACCTACGGGCAGTCGATGAACCCCCGCTCGCCGTGGAACGCCGACCAGACCCGGCTGTTCGGCGCCAAGAAGTGGGTGAAGTTCCCCTTCACGAAGAAGCAGATCCGTCGTGACCGGATCAGCACCCGGGTGCTGCGCGCCAGGAGCTGAGGCGCGCGCCGGCGGGGTCGACCCGCACGGTTAGCCTTCCGTTCCGTGCCCGCCGATCCCGCCACCGTCCCCAGCGGGCCGTGGCGCCTGCTGGGGCAGGTGCTCCGGCGCCATCGGGGGCGGCTGATCGCCGGCTCGCTGCTGATCTCGGTCTGGCAGGTCTGCGAGGCGATGGTCCCGGTGGCCATCGGGTTGGTCATCGACAACGCCGTCGCGACCGGGTCCTGGTCGGCGCTCGCCTGGTCGATCGCCGGGCTGTGCGCCCTCTTCGCGGTCCTCTCCACCGGCTACCGGCTCGGAGCGCGGATCACGTTCGCCGCGGTGCAGCGCGAGTCGCACCGGGTGCGGCTCGGGGTGGTCGGCCACCTGCTGCGTCCCCAGGGGGCCCGCACGTCGCTGCTGCCCGGGCAGACGCTGTCGCTGGCGACCTCCGATGCCGACCAGGTTGCCGCCGTGATGCGCTTCGCCGGGTTCGCCCTCGCCGCGGTCGCCGGGATCGGGGTGAGCTCCTGGTTGCTGCTGACCATCGAGGTGCAGCTCGGGCTCGCGGTGCTCATCGGCACGCCCCTGGTGGTGGTGCTGGTGCAGGTCGCGACGCCGCTGATCGCCCGGCGCAGCGGCGCCCGGATGGCCGCCGTCGCCGAGACCGTCGGCGTCGCGACCGACCTGGTGGAGGGCATCCGCGTGCTGCGCGGCATCGGCGCGGAGGACGAGGCCGCCCGCCGTTACCGCGTGACCAGCCGGCGGGCCGAGCAGGCGGGCGTCCACGCCTCGGTGGCGTACGGCGTGCAGGGGCTGCTCACCACCGCGCTGAGCGCCCTGCTGCTCGCCGGCGTCGCGCTGCTGGCCGGGCGGCTCGCGCTCCGCGGCGAGATCTCCATCGGTGAGCTGATCGCGGTCGTGGGGCTGGCGCAGTTCCTCGCCGAGCCGGTCACCCTGGTCGGCATGCTCAGCGCCCAGGCGGCCGCCGCGGCCGGCTCCGCGCGCCGGCTGATCGACTTCTGGCAGAGCCCGGCCGTCGCGCGCACCGGTACCCGCGCCCCCCATACGCCCGCCGAGGTGGAGCTGCGCGACGTCGTCGCCGGGCCGTTGGTCGGCATCGACCTGCGCAGCCGTCCCGGGGAGCTGCTCGCGGTCGTCGTGCCCGACCCGAGCCAGGCGGTCGCCCTCCGGGACGTGCTCGCCGGTGAGCGTCCCGTCGAGCGTGGTGAGGTACGGCTCGGGGCCGTCCCGCTGGAGGACCTCGACCCCGACGCCCGGGTCGCGGCCCTCGTGGTCGACCCCAGCCACCCCGAGCTGTTCGAGGGCACCCTGCGCGACAACGTCGATCCGGCCGGGGACCACGCCGACGCGGAGCTCACCGCGATCCTGGCCGCCTCGGCCGCCGACGACGTGGTCGACCTGCGCCCCGGCGGCACCGACCAGCGGGTCGCGGCGCGCGGGGCGACGTACTCCGGTGGTCAACGCCAGCGCGTGGCACTGGCGCGCGCACTCGCCGCCGACCCCGAGGTGCTGGTGCTCCACGACCCGACGACCGCCGTCGACTCCGTCACCGAGCAGCGCATCGCGGCCGGCCTGCGCGCGCTCCGGCACCCCGACGAGCCCGACCGGGTCCGCACGACCTGGGTGCTGACCTCCAGCCCCGCGCTGCTCGACGTCGCCGACCGGGTCGTCCTGGTCGAGGACGGACGCGTGGTCGCCGAGGGGACCCACCACGACCTCACCGCCGATCCCGAGCACGGGGCGCGCTACCGCCGGGCGGTGCTGCGATGACCCGCGCGATCCTCCCCATCGCCGACCCCCGCACCACCGCGCGGCTGGTGTGGGCGACCGCACGCGGGCACCGCCCCGCGCTGGTCGCGGCGCTCGTGGCCTTCCTCGTCGGCGGCCTGGCGCTGCTCGTGGCGCCGCGGGCCTTCGGCTACCTGGTCGACGCGGTCGACAGCGGGGACGGGGACGGCGTCCTGATCGGCGTCGTGGTCGCGATCGCGGTCGCGGGGGTCGTGGGCGGTCTGTCGCAGCTGGGGGCGACCATCTTCCTCGCCCGGGCGGGCGAACCGGCGCTGGCGGACCTGCGGGAGGAGGTGCTCGACCGCGCCCTGCACCTGGACGGCCGGCGGCTGGAGGAGGCCGGGGTCGGCGACGTCCTGTCGCGGGTCAGCGACGACGTGCGCACCGTCTCGCAGTCGCTGGTGGAGGTCGTGCCGACCTTCGTCCAGGCGCTCGTCGCGGTCGTGTTCACGGCCGCGGGACTGTTCGCGCTCGACTGGCGGCTGGGGCTGGCGGGGTTGGCCGCCGTGCCGGCGTACGCCCTGGGGGTGCGGTGGTACGTCCCCCGGTCCGGACCGGTCTACGCCGCCGAGCGGGTCGCGCAGGGCGAGCGCGCCGAGGCGCTGGTCGCCGGCGTGCACGGCGCCGCGACGCTACGGGCGTACGGGCGCGAGCAGGACCAGCTCGACCTGATCGCGACGAAGTCCTGGGCGGCCGTCGGCTACGCGCTGCAGGTGATGCGGCTGGCGAACAGGTTCGGTGCCCGCAACAACCGCTCGGAGCTCGTCGGGCTGGTGGCCGTGCTCGGCGTCGGCTTCCTCCTGGTGCGTTCCGACGCCGCCACGGTCGGGGCGGTGACGGCGGCGGCGCTGTATTTCCACCGGTTGTTCAACCCGATCGGTGCGCTGATCTTCCTCTTCGACGAGGTGCAGTCGACCGGCGCGTCGCTGGCCCGCATCGCGGGGGTCATCACGATGCCGGCCGAGCCGCAGCCCGCCCGGCCGCCGCAGCCGGCCGACGCGGCGCTCGTGCTGCGCGGGGTCGGGCACGCCTATGGGGCGGGCTCGCCGGTGCTGCAGGACGTCGACCTGGCGCTCGCGCCGGGGGAGCGGGTCGCGCTCGTCGGGGCCACCGGGGCGGGGAAGACGACGCTGGGTGCCATCGCGGCCGGCATCCTGACCCCGACCCGGGGCGAGGTGTCGCTCGGTGGGGTCCCCCTCGCGCAGCTCGGCCGTCGGGAGCTGCGTCGCCGGATCGCGCTGGTCAGCCAGGAGGTGCACGTCTTCGCCGGCACCGTCCGGGAGGCGGTGACCCTGGCCCGGTCCGACGCCGACGACGCCGCCGTCCGCGCGGCGCTGGAGAAGGTCCGGGCCTGGGGGTGGGTCACGGCGCTGCCGGCGGGACTCGACACCCGGGTCGGTGGGGACGGCGTACCGCTGTCCGGAGCGCGGGCCCAGCAGCTCGCCCTGGCCCGGGTCGTACTGGCGGACCCGCCGGTCGTGGTGCTCGACGAGGCCACGGCCGAGGCCGGCTCCGCGGGCGCCCGCGACCTGGAGATCGCGGCGCTGGCCGCCACGGAGGGCCGCACCGCGATCACCGTGGCGCACCGGCTCACCCAGGCCCGCGCGGCCGACCGGATCGTGGTGCTCGACGCCGGCCGGGTCGTGGAGGTCGGCACCCACGACGAGCTCGTCGCCGCCGGCGGACGCTACGCCGACCTGTGGGCCGCCTGGGCGGTCTGAGGCCGCCTCGTCGGAGCGAAGTGGAGACCACTGCGATCTCGGTCACGTCCACGCCGGGCGCCCCGGGCTGGAACGGCCGGGGCGAGCCGCTACCGTGCTGGAGGAATCTGACCGCGAGACCCGAAGGAGAGCCGCGATGAAGGCCCTGCTGCTCGAGAACATCCACCCCACGGCCGTGGACGTGCTCGAGTCCGCCGGGTACGACGTCGAGCAGCGGCCCGGGTCACTGAGCGGCAAGGACCTGCTCGCGGCGCTCGACGGCGTCTCGCTGCTGGGGATCCGGTCCAACAGCACGGTGACGGCCGAGGTGATCGAGGGTGCGCCCGACCTGGAGGCGCTCGGTTGCTTCTGCATCGGCACCAACCAGGTCGACCTCGCGGCGGCCGCCGCCCGCGCGCTGCCGGTCTTCAACGCGCCGTACTCCAACTCGCGCAGTGTCGTGGAGCTGGTGATCGGCGAGATCATCGCCCTCGCCCGCCGGCTGATGGAGAAGACCGAGCGGATGCACGCCGGCGTGTGGGACAAGTCGGCCAAGGGCAGCCACGAGGTGCGCGGCCGCACGCTGGGCATCGTCGGCTACGGCAACATCGGCACCCAGCTCTCCAACGTCGCCGAGGCACTCGGCATGCGGGTGGCGTTCTACGACATCGCCGACCGGCCGATCCACGGCAACGCGCGCCGGTGCAACAGCCTCGACGAGCTGCTCGGCATCGCCGACGTCGTCAGCCTGCACGTTGACGGCCGCCCCGGGAACGCCGGGATGTTCGGCGAGGAGCAGTTCGCGCGGATGAAGCCGCGGTCGATGTTCATCAACGCCTCGCGCGGGATGGTCGTCGACGACGTCGCGCTGCGCGCCCACATCGAGTCCGGCCACATCGCGGGTGCGGCGCTCGATGTGTTCCCGGTCGAGCCGAAGGCCCAGGGCGACCCGTTCGAGTCGGTGCTCCGCGGGCTCGACAACGTCATCCTCACCCCGCATGTCGGGGCCTCCACCCAGGAGGCGCAGGAGGAGATCGGCTGGTTCGTCGCCGGCAAGCTCGTCGGCTACGTGCGCGAGGGCAGCACCGGTCTGTCGGTCAACCTGCCCAACGTGCAGCTCGCACCGCGCACCTCCGGGGCGCGCCTGGCGTTCCTCCACCACAACATCCCCGGCGTGCTGGCCCAGCTCAACGCGCTGCTCGGCGAGGACGGCCGCAACATCACCGCCCAGTCGCTGGCCACCGCGGGGGAGTACGGCTACGTGCTCTCCGACCTCGAGGGCCCGGTCGGCGACGACCTGGTCCGCGCGGTGCTCGCCCTCGACGGGGCGATGACCGCACGCATCGTCGGCTGACCCCCGCGCCGGTCCCCGGACCCGGCGGCCGGTCGGGCGTACGGTGGGGGCGGTCGCTCGGGATCGACGGAGGAGGCGCGGTGGCGGTGCAGCATGCGACGCGCAACGCCACCGTCGTGCCCGCCGTCGTCACCGCGCTGCTGTTCGCCGCCTCGGCGCCGTTCGCGCTGTACCCGGCGTTCTACACCGCCGCCTGGGCGTGGGGTCTGCCCCGCGGCGAGGTGTGGCCGGGGGCGTTCGGGCCGGTGGTCGTGTACGCCGCGGCGTTCCTCGCGCAACTGGTCATGCCCGTGCTCGCGGGGGTGCTGCTGCGGCCCCCGCGACCCGGCCGCTTCATCGCGGTGGCGCTGGGGGTGGAGTTCAGCCTCTGGTTCGTCTTCCTGGCCGTGATCGGGCTCTCGGCCTGACCGCTCGGCTCGGCCGGTCAGGGGGTGCGGAGCAGCCGGATGGTCGTCTGGCCGCACCCGTCGGTGACCGAGCGCAGGGTGTCGCGCTCGGCGACGTCGACACTGAGGTCCCAGCGCAGCTTCACCGCCACCCACTCCCGCACGTAACGGCAGTGCGCGGCCGCGCGGGGCGGAAGCCACTCGGCGGGGTCCCGGTCGGACTTCGAGCGGTTGCTCGAGGCGGTGACGGCCACCAGGGTGCGCGGGTCGTCGAGGTCGTTGGCGAACGCCTCGCGCCGCGCGTCGGTCCAGGTGCGGGCGCCGGAGTCCCAGGCCTCCGCCAGCGGGACGAGGTGGTCGATGTCGAAGCCGGTCGGGCTGGTGGTCGTCACACCGTCGAAGTAGGAGTACCAACTGCCGCCGCCGCTGTTGGCGTTGGTGATCGGGCAGGACGTGCCGGTCGCGACCGGGGTGACCGCCTCGGCGATCAGCACCTCGCTGCGCGTGTTGCACCCGTCGCCGTCGGCGTCGATCCAGTGCCGGAACCGGTCGCGGTCGTAGCCGGTGCGGACCTCGGGTTCGATCCGCAGGTCGTCGATGGCGGAGCTCAGGACCCGAACGCCCCTGCGGACCACCACCCGGATCACCCCGCGGGCCTTGCGGCCACGGACGTCGATGACGCGGTAGCGGACCCGGTAGGTGCCGGGCTTCGCGCGCGGGCCGACCCGCACCAGGACCCGCCGGTGCTTCACGGCGCGCGCCCGGATCCGTGGCGGCGTGCGCAGGACGCGCACCCGGGCGCGCTTCTTGCGGCGTACGCGATCGTTGGCCAGCACCGCGACTCGCACCCTGTCGCCGGCGCCGACGACGACCCGGTCGGGACGCGTCGTGGGCTCGGCCGGTGCGGCGCTCGTCGGAGCCACCACGACCAGTGGGGTGAGTGCGGCGACCAGGATGATCGCCCAGCCGGTGAGCCGGCGTCGCGCCACGGTGTCCTCCCTCGTCGACCCTCGGACCGCGCCACGGTCTCACAACGGCTGAGTAGTTGTGCGGATATGCCCGCCGGGAGCGCGTCGCGAGGATGGGGGCATGACGACGATCCCGCCTCCGGTCCGTATGCGTGCCCTCGGTGACCTCGCGTGGGCGGCGGTGCTCGCCGCCGTCGCCGCCGCCGCGTGGTTCGGCTGGCTGGGCTGGGACGAGGAGTACTGGTACGACGCCGCCGGCGACGCACACGGCCCGTACGAGACCTGGCAGGTCGTCGGGTGCGGGCTGACCCTGCTCGCCGGCGCGGTGGTCGGCGCTCTCGCGTGGCGGCCGTTCGGGCCGCTGGCGGCGATGCCGGTGGCGTTCACGACCGCGTGGATCATCACCTCGGCCCCGGGGGACGACCAGGGCCTGTGGCCGGTCGGGGCGATCATGGTGTTGATCGGCACGGCGCTGGGCGCGGTGCTGGTGGGGGCGGTGGCGACGGCCATCGCCGGAACGGCGAAGGCCCCCTCCCGAGCGGGAGAGGGCCTCTGACCTGCTTGTCTGGTACGCCATCAGGGACTCGAACCCCGAACCCGCTGCTTCGGGTGATTCGTCTCTGACCAGCGTGATCGCACTGCCGGTGCGGGCGCCTCGCGAGGGGCACGCCGCATGATCTGGTCGCCCGAGGGCGTGCCGTGCGTGCACGTCGACTGCGCCGACCACGACGGCATCAACCGCGGCTGCCGCTACCAGCCACCCGCGATCGCCCGGAGATCCCGCGCCAGGTGCGCGACGCCCGAGGTGAGCTGTGGACCCGCCGCGACGGGAAGGTCTACTACCGGCAGCTGCCCGCCTGCGACCCAGCCGGGCGGCGGTACGCGGTGGCCTGCTGGAACGAGCTCGCCCGGCGAGCCCAGGGTCGCGAGACGCCGTGGGACCGGTTGCCGGCGGGGCCTTGGGAAGTCACCGTTCCGTGACCAGCCGGGTCACGTCGAGACGTCGCCGGCGCACCCGATCCCCCCGGTGCAGGGTCCCACGCGCGGTGCCGCGACCCACCCCGGAGCCCGTGTACGCCGCGGCACTGCGATCACGCGACGAGGTCGCGCTCCTGGGCATCGTGCTCGCCGGCATGTGCGGACTCCGCCGTGGTGAACTTGCCCGCTGCAAGCGAGAGCACGTCGTCGAGAGCATCGAACTCCACGGCGATGGACGACCCGTTCGGATCTACGAGCTGCGCGTGATCGGCAAGGGTGGTCACGAGCGCTACGTCCCACTGCCCCCGATGCTCGCCCGCCTGATGCTCGAGCGCCCACCCGGGTGGATCTTCCCGTCCAGCCACGGCGGACACCTAACACCCGCCCACCTAGCCAAGCGCATCGCCCGACAGCTGCCCGAGGGCTACACCACCCACAACCTCCGACACCCATGCGGCACAGTCGCGCTGATCCACAGCAAGGACCTGCGCGCCGTCCAGGAGCTGCTCGGCCACGCCAAGCCCGAGACCACCGCGATCTACACGCAGGTGTCCAGCGAGCGCGTCAGAGCCGCGGTGATGCACGCGGCCGCAGAGCCAGCGGCGTAGGCCGGCTCGCCTTGGCGTGAGCCCTCGGTCCCCTACCTAGCTAGCTCGGCTCGGTCACGGCGCGGGGTTGACCGAAACTCCCCCCCAATGAACCAGAGGGCAATAGCACCAATCAGGACGGCCCCGGCAAACAATGGGGCGAGGAACATCCACCTGCCGTCCGACATGAGATAGAGCTCATTCTGCGTGCTTGGCGCGGTCAATCCCTGCAGAACGATCAGAGTAGCCACGGTGACGGGCAGCGAGAGCTCTGTCCACAGCGGGGCGCGAAATGCCCCAAGCCCGATCGCGAGAAGAAGAACGAAAACACAGAAGACAACGACCTGCCACGGTTCGTAGGGACCTTCGTGCGTCGACGCTCCCTCCGCTGTCGGCACCTTCGGCCGGTTCCAGCCGAGAAGGACGAGGTGCGCCACAACGGTGACTGCGGCGGCGACCGCTCCCAGTACAACCGACCGACCCCGCATGACATCCCCTCCGTCGCTGACTTGGTGCAAACCGAGTACACCGTACGCGCAGGACCATCGCCCAGCGCGCGATCGCGTGGGCGGTGCGCTTCCAACGACGTACTTCCTCCGTGAGGCCGCGGCTCACCCGCGCCTGCTTGCCGAGCTCCCGGTCCGCGGCCGCCACGCCGCAGTTCACGCTCGGTGACAAGTTCCGACGCATCCGGCGCGACCGGGGCGTGAACCAGGCTGAGTTCGCGGCGACCCTCGGCGTAGCCCCCAAGCGCT
>JAJUGK010000034.1 GCA_029268205.1 Nocardioidaceae bacterium | reverse complement strand
GTGCGCAAGGGACGGATCGTCAACTGGCGCGGCACGATGACCACCCGGTGCGGGATCGCGCCGGCGCCGTTCACCTACACGCAGAACACCTACGACTTCCCGCGGCGGCGGATTCCCCGCAACGGGATCGTCCAGGCCCGGGCGAGGGGCGCGAAATACAGCACGTCGCTGCGGTTGCGGATCGCCGGCGGCAAGGTCACCCGCGGGCTGTTCACCTACGCCGGGCCGGGCGCGTGCGCCGCGTCGGTGGCGTTCACCGCGCGGCGTGTGGGTCGATAGGCGCGACGCGGCAGGATGGGGCCATGACGACCTCGCTCCTCGACCCGCGCAGCACCCCCTTCCAGGTCGCCTCGGCCGCCGCGATGGGGGCCTGGGCGCTCATCGATCCCCACCGCGCGACGCGCCGCGGTCAGATCGCCTACCGGGTCGGCTCGGCCGCGGCGGTCGGCGCCTCGGTGTGGGCGGGAGCGCGGGACGAGGACGGCGAGCCGCTCGCAGACGGCCTGCGGGCGGCGATCGCCGCGGGCAGTGCTGTGGGGTCGCTGGCGCTCATGGGCCCCAGCGAGCGCCTCGACACGCGCTGGCACAACTTCCTCCGCCGCCGCGGCATCCGGCACCCGCGCGTGCTGACCGCGGCCGTGACCGTGGCGGCGTACGTCGCGGGGCTCGTCGGCGAGCAGCGGGCGCAGCGCCGGGCGGAGGTCGAGACCGACCTCGAGCACGTCACCGCGCCGCTCGACGAGCGGTTGCGGGCGCTGGTCATGGCGATGCTGGAGCAGACCGAGGACCACGGGTCGCTGTCGCTGCGCGCCCAGCTCGCGCGGGCCGAGCGGGTGCGGTGGGGCGACGAGCCCGAGGTGGCCGAGTGGGTCACGCTCGAGGTCGGCGAGACCGGGCCCCGCGCCGTACCCGCCGACGCGACCTTCCCGGTACGGGCGCGGTTCGCGACCCGCCGCGGCGCCCTCGACCTGCGGATCCACGTCAACGACGGGCAGCTCGCCGCGCTCGGGTGGGAGGTCGCGCACGGACCGGAGGATGAGTGGCTCGAGGTCGAGGAGGTCCTCGGCGACACCGCGCAGTGGCCCTCGGCCCAGGAGGTGCTGCTGCTCGAGGAGACCAGCCGCGGGTTGGAGCCGGTCAGCCCCCGCTGAGTCCGAGCTTGCCGGCGAGCCGGTGGGCGAACGCCGCCGCCTCGTCGGCCGGCTTGTCGGGGAAGGACCACAGGCACTCGGTGACGCCCGCCGCGGCGTACCCCGCGAGGGTGTCGGGGTCGGGCTTGGCCATCATCAGCGCGACCACCTCGGGGCTGCCCTCGCGCCCCTCGGCCGCCCACGCCTCGCGCAGCCGGGCGATCTTCTCGTCGATCCCGGTCTCGATCGGCGTGGTGATCCACCCGTCGGCGTGTCGGGCGATCCAGGCGAAGGTCTTCGGGCCGCCGCCGGCGCCGATCAGCACGGGCAGGTGGGCCTGCTTCGGCTTCGGCCAGGCCCAGCTGGGTCCGAACGACACGAACTCCCCGTCGTAGCTGCCGGTCTCCTCGGTCCAGAGCGCGCGCATCGCCTCGAGGTACTCCTTGAGGACCGTGCGTCGCTTGTTGGCCGGCACGTGGTGGTCGGTGAGCTCGTCGACGTTCCAGCCGAACCCGGCCCCGAGCGTGACGCGGCCCTCGGAGAGGTGGTCGAGGGTCGCGATGGTCTTGGCCAGGGTGATCGGGTCGGACTCGACCGGCAGGGCGACCGCGGTGGAGAGCCGGATCCGCGACGTCACGGTCGCGGCCGCGGCGAGCGAGACCCACGGGTCGAGGGTGCGTAGGTAGCGGTCGTCGGGGAGCGTCTCGTCGCCGGTCCCCGGATGGGCCGCCTCCCGCTTCACCGGGATGTGGGTGTGCTCGGGCACGTAGAACGTGTCGAAGCCCGCCTCCTCGGCGGTCCGGGCGGCCTCTGCCGGGGTGATCCCGCGGTCGCTGGTGAAGAGCACGATGCCGTGGCGCATGACCGCGACCTTATAGAACAAGTTCTCGTTTTGGACAGGTGTCCAGAGAATTGCGATGTGGTGGGATGGCGACCATGACAGCGGCACCGGACCTCGACCTGACCGTGGACGTCGTCACCCTCACCCAGCAGCTGGTCGACATCCCCTCGGTGAGCGGGGAGGAGCAGGAGATCGCCGACGCCGTCGAGCGTGCGCTGCGCGGGTACGACCACCTCGAGGTGGTCCGCGACGGCGACAACGTGGTGGCCCGCACCGACCTCGGTCGCGCCGAGCGGGTCGTGATCGCCGGCCACCTCGACACCGTGCCGCTCAACGACAACCTGCCCTCCCGGCGCGACGAGACCCACCTGCACGGCCTCGGGTCCTGCGACATGAAGGGCGGGGTGGCGGTCGCGCTCCGCACGGCGGCGACGCTCCCGGAGCCCAACCGCGACGTCACCTACGTCTTCTACGCCTGCGAGGAGGTCGAGGAGGTACGCAACGGGTTGCGGCACCTCGCCGAGGGCCGGCCGGATCTGCTCGCCGCCGACTTCGCGATCCTCATGGAGCCCTCCAACGCCGGGGTCGAGGCGGGCTGCCAGGGCACCCTGCGCGCCGACGTCGGCACCCGCGGCGAGCGCGCGCACTCCGCGCGCTCCTGGATGGGGGTCAACGCCATCCACGGCGCCGGCGAGGTGCTGGCCCGGCTCAACGCCTACGCGCCGCGACGACCGGTGATCGACGGCTTGGAATATCGCGAGGGCCTCAACGCGGTCTTCATCCGCGGCGGGGTCGCCGGCAACGTCCTCCCCGACGAGTGCACCGTCTCCGTGAACTACCGGTTCGCGCCCGACCGCACGCCTGCCGAGGCTGAGGCCCACGTCCGCGAGGTCTTCGCCGGCTTCGAGGTGACCGTCACCGACGTCGCGCCCGGCGCGCTGCCGGGTCTGTCGGTGCCGGCCGCGGCGGCGTTCGTCGAGGCGGTCGGTGGCGAGGTCAACCCCAAGTTCGGCTGGACCGACGTCTCCCGGTTCAGCGCGCTGGGCGTCCCGGCGGTCAATTTCGGCCCGGGCGACCCGCTGTTGGCGCACAAGCAGGACGAGCGGGTGCCGTACGCCGACATCGAACTCACCGAGGACCGACTGCGGAGGTGGCTGGCATGAGCAGGGACTTCACCCGGACCGACACCCCGCTGTCGTCGACCGCCGACCAGCGCCTGCTGAACGACCGCGGGCACGGCGGCTGGACCCACACCGACATCTGGCGGGTCATGAAGATCCAGGCCGAGTTCGTCGAGGGGTTCGACGCCCTCTCCGAGCTCGGCCACGCCGTCAGCGTCTTCGGCTCCGCCCGCACCCCGGTGGACCACCCGAACTACGAGCTCGGCGTGCAACTGGGGCGCCGACTGGTCGAGGAGGGGTTCGCCGTCATCACCGGCGGCGGCCCGGGTGCGATGGAGGCGGCCAACCGGGGCGCCGCCGACGCCGGCGGGGTCTCGGTGGGGCTCGGCATCGAGCTGCCGCACGAGCAGGGCATGAACCGTTGGGTCACCCACGGCATCAACTTCCGTTACTTCTTCGCCCGCAAGATGATGTTCGTCAAGTACGCCCAGGGGTTCGTCGTGCTGCCGGGCGGGTTCGGGACCTTCGACGAGCTGTTCGAGGCCCTGACGCTGGTGCAGACACAGAAGGTCACCTCGTTCCCGATCGTGCTCGTCGGCACCGGCTACTGGCAGGGGCTGCTCGACTGGCTGCGGGAGTCGGCGGCGGGCGAGGGGATGATCTCGCCCCGCGACCTCGACCTGCTCCGCATCACCGACGACCTCGAGGACGCCGTACGCCTGATGGTCGAGGCCCGCGACGCCCGGCGACCCGGCCCGGGGTGGTCGTGACCGCCTGGGTCCTCGCGATCGGCGTCGTCGCGCTCATCGGGGCGGTGGCGGTCGTCGCGACCGGCCGGGGGGAGGCGATGCGGGAGGTCACCCGGGAGCGCCGGGCGGCGCGGGTGCCGGCCGAGGGTCCGTTGACCGGAGCCGACCTGCGACGGGTGCGGTTCAGCACCGCGGTGCGCGGCTATCGGGCCGACGAGGTCGACGAGTTGTTGGCCCGACTGGCCGAGCAGCTCGATGACCCCGACGTACGGTGACCCCATGACCCGACCCGACCCGCTCGGCCGGCACGAGCGGCTCGTGCTCGACCACCTCGACGAGGACAAGCTCGTGCGCGATCTGGCCGCCCTGATCCGGGTGCCGAGCGTCTCCGGGACGCCGGGGGAGTGGGAGGTCCAGGAGGTCGCCGCCGGGATCCTCGCCGACAGCGGCGCGCACGTCGACCTGTGGGAGATCGACCTCGACGAGATCGTCGAGGATCCGTGGTTCCCGGGCCAGGAGGTCGAGCGCGAGCGCGCCCTCGGACTCGTCGGCACCCTGGCCGCGGCCGACCCGCACGACCCCACCGAGCCGGCCGGCCTGATCCTCCAAGGACACCTCGACGTGGTGCCGCCCGGCGACCCCGAGGCCTGGATGGGCGCGGATCCGTTCTCCTCCGAGCTGCACGGTGGCGCGCTCTACGGCCGGGGCGCCGCGGATATGAAGGCCGGTGTCGCGGTCAACCTCGCGGTCGCCCACGCCGTCCACGCCGCCGGTCTCCCGCTGGCGCGGCCGCTGGCGATCCACTGCGTCACGGGCGAGGAGGACGGCGGCCTCGGTGGGTTCGCCACGCTGCGCCGGGGCTACCGCGGCCAGGCCGCGGTGATCACCGAGCCGACCGGCGGACGGATGATCACCGCCTGTGCCGGCGCGCTGACCTTCCGCATCGAGGTGCTCGGCAAGTCCGCCCACGGCAGCCTCCGGTTGGAGGGCACCAGCGCGTTCGAGGCGTTCCTGCCCATCCACCGGGCGCTGCTGGAGCTCGAGGCCGAGCGCAACCGCGACCCCGACCCGCTGTTCGTGGGCCGCGACCTGCCGTACGCGCTCTCGATCGGGCGGATCGAGGCCGGCGACTGGGCCAGCTCGGTGCCCGACCGCCTGGTCGCCGAGGGGCGGTACGGCGTGCTGCTCGACGAGGACCCGCGCGTGGCGCGCACCGTCTTCGAGGACGCCGTCACCCGGGCGTGCCTGGCCGATCCGTGGCTGCGCGAGCAGCGCGCCTTCGTGACCTGGCCGGGCGGGCAGTTCGCCAGCGGGCGTCTGGACCCCGACCACCCGCTGATCGGCGAGGTGCGCGACGCCGTCGTCGACACCGGCGGCGCCGAGCCCCCGGTGCGCGGCGAGGTCTACGGCAGCGACCTGCGGCTCTACGCCGGGATCGGCGGGATCCCCACGCTGCACTACGGCCCCGGCGACCCGCGGCAGGCGCACGCCCCCCAGGAGCATGTGCTGGTCGAGGAGGTCGTCCAGGTCGCCCGCGCCCTGGCGGTCCTGGCCGTCCGGCGCTGCGGAGTGCGCGAGGGCTGACGGCGCGGGGCTGACGGTGCGGGGCTGACGGCAGGGGACCGGGTTCGCTAGGTTCCCTCGGTATGCCTCCCGCGCAGCTGTCCGACGCCATCGGACTGGTCGAGCAGATCGCCGCCGGTGACCGCACCGCCGCCGCAGTGCTCGAGCAGCACCTCGACCGGATCGACCGGCTCGATCCCCAGCTGCGGGCGATGTCGGTCGTCCTCGCCGACGAGGCGCGTGCCGAGGCGGCGGCCCGCGACGCCGAGCTCGCCCGAGGTCGGGCCCGCGGCCCCCTGCACGGCGTCCCCGTGGCGGTGAAGGAGGAGCTCGATGTCGCCGGTTGCGTGACCACCTTCGGCGGGCGCGGCAACCGGACCCCTGCCGTCGCCGACGGGGAGGTCGTCCGCCGGTTGCGCGCGGCCGGGGCGGTCCTCGTCGGCAAGACCCACATGCCCGAGTTCGGGCAGTGGCCCTTCACCGAGGCCGTCGCCTACGGCCACACCCGCAATCCCTGGGACACCACCCGGTCACCCGGCGGCTCCAGCGGGGGTACGGCGGCCGCGGTCGCCGCCGGGCTGGTGCCGGTGGCGATCGGCGGCGACGGCGGCGGCTCGATCCGGATCCCGGCCGCGTGCTGCGGCGTCTTCGGGCTCAAGCCCCAGCGCGGCCGGGTCTCCAGCGCTCCGCACCCGCACCTGTGGTGGGCGTTGGGGACCATCGGGCCGCTGAGCCGGACGGTCCGCGACAGCGCGCTGGTCTACGACGCGATCCACGGGAACGTCGTCGGCGACCGGTTCACCGCGCCCGAGCCGTCGGAGTCGTTCAGCGCCGCCGCCGACCGCGAGCCCGGCCGGCTGCGCATCGGCTGGTCGGTCAAGCCGGTCACGCGCGGCATCCGCCCCGACCCGGTCAACGTGCAGGCGGTGCGCGACACCGCGCGACTGCTGACCGACCTGGGACACGACGTCCGCGAGGTCGACCCGGCCTACCCCGACCCGACCGCCGTCTTCGTCCCCCAGTTCCTCGGCGGCGTCCGCGCCGAGGCCGACACCGTCGAGGACCGGGCCGCGCTCGAGCGGCGCACCCGCCAGACCCTGGCCCTCGGACGCTGGGCCACCGACCGGGTGGTCGAGGCTGCCATCCGGCGCGGTGCCCAGGTCACGCGCACCGCGGAGCGGGTCTTCGACGGGGTCGACGTGCTGCTGACCCCGACGTTGGCCTGCCGTCCGCCGCGGCTCGGACGGCTCGACGGCGTCGGCACGGTGCGCGCGGCGCTGCGCTCGATGCCGATGATCGCCTACACGGCGCTGTGGAACGTCACCGGAAACCCCGCCGCGAGCCTGCCGGTCGGCGTGGGTCCGGACGGCCTGCCGCTGGCCGTCCAGCTGGTCGGGCGTACCGCCGACGAGGCCACCCTGCTCGCGCTCTCGGCGCAGGTGGAGGCGGCCCGGTCGTTCCCCGTCCCGCCGCTGGCGGTGTCGTAGGGTCCGCGGCGTGTCCCTGCCGCCCCTGCGTCCCGTCCTCTCCCGCCTGACCGCCGCTCCGCAGACGATGCTGCACGCGGTCGCGGGCCGGCACCTGCCCTCCCGGTTGCGCGGCCGCACCGTCCTGATCACCGGGGCGTCCTCCGGCATCGGCGAGGCGACCGCGCATGCCGTCGTCGCCCGCGGGGCGCACGTGCTGCTCGTCGCGCGCCGGACCGACGAGCTCGCGCGCGTGCGGTCGGCGATCGAGGCCGACGGCGGGCGCGCCACGGCGTACGTCTGCGACCTGACCGACCCCGCGGAGACCGACGCGCTGGTTGCGCAGGTGCTCGCCGAGCACGGGGCGGTCGACGCGCTGGTCAACAACGCCGGACGGTCGATCCGCCGCTCGGTGCGCAACTCCTTCGACCGGGCCCACGACTTCGAGCGCACGATGGCGATCAACTACCACGGCCCGGTGCGCCTGACACTCGGCCTGCTGCCCGCGATGGTCGAGCAGCGCAGCGGCCACGTGGTCAACGTCGTCACCTGGGGCGTGCAGGCCAAATCCCCGAAGTTCGCGGCCTACATCGCCTCCAAGACCGCGCTCGACACGTTCGGCCGGATCCTCGGTCGGGAGTTCCTGCTCGACGGCGTACGGGTCACCAACGTCCGCTTCGCGCTGGTGCGCACGCCGATGATCGGCCCGACCTCGCTCTACGACAAGGCGCCCGCGATGTCACCGGAGACCGCCGCCGAGCGGATCGTGCTCGCCCTCGAGGCGCGCCCGGCCAGCATCAACACCGCCGCCGGCACCGCCCTGGGGCTGTTCACCAACTTCGCCCCCGCCGCCTCCGACCTGGTCTTCGCCGTCGCCGACCGGCTGCTCCCCGACTCCAGTCGCTAACGATGTCGTTGGGTGTCAGTAGGTGACACCAGGCGACATCGTTGTCGTGCGCACGGGTGCGGATGACCGGTCCATCCGGCCTCCTGCAGGAGGCCGGCGATCTTCAGTGCGGTGGTGCAGGGGCGGTCGAACACCTGGCCGTAGGTCAGCCGGACGGTGCGCAGACCGCTGAGGGCGGCATCCAGGTCGCGATCGAAGTCACGGTCCCGCGCTCGGGCGTGGTCGTGGTGAGCCCGTCCGTCGAGTTCGACGATCAACCCGTCGTACGCCGCGTCCCGGTAGACGCGACCGACGGGCCCGTCACCGGCCGCCTGACGGGTCCCCCGTGGCAGGCCGTGAGCACGTTCCACGCGCTCGACGTAGCCGTGCTCGAGCGTCGAATGGACGCCCTCGGCGAGGTCGCTGAGGACCCCGGCGAACCATCGGCGGTCGGGGAAGCGCTTGCGTCGTGCGAGGGCGTGCGCGAGGCGAGGTGCCGTCGTACGGCGAGCGCGCACGGGCGCAGTGAGGATCGCAACGGCCTCGAGGCGCGTCGGGGCGGCTGCCGCGAGGTCGAGGACGGCCTCCTCGATGCGCAGGCGTGGTGGCATGGCGTTCCACTGCACGCGCTGCTCGAGCCGGTCCGTCCGTCGCAGGGTCACGTCGTCCGGCAGGAGCACCCGGCGTCCGCGCGAGACCACGAGGTGGATGTCGGCGTCCTTCGTGCCGAGTCCCGCGACCGCCAGGGCGGACGGGCCCGCGAGCGCGGCCGGCCACGCGTGCACGACTGCGGCGATCGCCCGCTGCTCCCACGTCAGCGGACCGGTGTGGTCGACGTACACCCCGGGATGGACGACGGTGAGTTCGCGGCGTCGGAGCAGACGACGGATATCCGCCGGACTTTTCCCTTCGGTCAGCAGGGCGCGCCGAGTGACGATCCCGTGCTCCGTCGTCGCGGGCGGCTCGAGCGGCATCGTTCGAGCATGCCGTCGACGGGCCGAGCGCGTCGGCAGGCCTGTGGACAACCCGCCCCCGCGACAACGATGTCCTCAGGTGCCACTCACTGACAGCTACCGACATCGTTGACCTCAGCGGCGCCCGGCGGCCCAGGCGTCGAACGCCTCGGCACTGGTCTTCGCCGGGACGTAGCCGAAGACCTCCTTGAGCCGGTCGTTGGCGAGCACGGGCCGGTACTGCAGGAACACCGTCTGCTCCGGGCCGTACGCCGTGACGCCGAGCCGCTTGCCGACGGCGAGGGCGAACCGCAGGACGGGCTCGGGGATGCTCAGCGTCGGCTTGCCCAGGCGGTCGGCGATCTCGTCGATGGTCAGCGCGCCGTCGCCGGCGACGTTGAAGACGCCCGTGACGCCGCCGGTGACCGCCTGCTCGACGATGGCGGCGACGTCGGTGTCCCAGATGAAGACGAACGGCGAGTCCGAGCCGCGGACCTTCAGCAGCCGCTTGCGCTCGAACAGCGCGGTGATCTGGTTGTCGACCCGCTCGCCGAGGATCGTGCCGATGCGGAGGACGACCTGTTCGAGCTCGGGGTGGGTCTCGCGGGCGGCGGCGAGCATCTGCTCGACGATGCGCTTGTGGTCGCTGTAGGCGAACTCCACGTTGCCGCGCAGCGGGTCGTCCTCGTGCAGCCACCCGTCGTGGGCCGCGCCGTTGTCGGGGTGGTAGCCGTACGCCGCCCCGCTGGACGACACCACGAGCCGGCGTACGCCGTGGGCCAGGCAGGCCTCGAGCACGTGCCGGCTGCCCTCGACGTCGACGGCGTGCTCCCGCGCCCGGTCGGAGTCCCTGCCGGGGGTGACGATCGAGGCGAGGTGGACGACGACCTCGGGCCGGTGCTCGGTGAACGCGGCGTCGACCGCGGCGGCGTCGGTGACGTCGACGAGCGCGTCGGCGCCCGGGCGGACGTCGGCTGCGATCACCGCGTGGCCGGCCGTGCGCAACCGGGAGACGACGGAGGTGCCGAGGAAGCCCAGGCCGCCGGTGACCAGGACCCTCATGTCGCCGCCCTTCGCGCCACCGCCGGGCCGGGGGCGTCGATGCCGGTGCGGGCCCGCCAGGCGACCGCGACGGCGAGCCCGGCGATGATGTCCCAGATCCCCCACCAGGCAGCGGCGAGCGCCATCCCGCCGAGGCCGTCGAAGTAGGTGAAGGTCAGCAGCAGCCCGAGCCCGGCGTTGCGGATGCCGACCTCGAAGGTCATCGCCTTGGTGCTCGCGCGGGGGAGCCGGGTGGCGCGACCGACGCCGTACCCGAGCGCGAGCGCGAGGGCGTCGTGCAGGAACACCGCCAGCAGCACGACGCCGATGTAGTCGACGAAGATGCTCCAGTTGTTGGCGACGCCGACGATGATGATGCCGGCCAGCCCGAGGTACGACAGCGGGCCGACGACCCGGTGAGCGACGGCGGCGAACCGCGGCCACAGCCGGGCGATGGTGATGCCGGCGACGAACGGGATGCCGATGACGGCACCCACCTCGAGCAGCATGTCGAACGCCGACAGCTCGATCTCGCGCAGCAGTTCCCTGCCGGTGGGGTGCAACCCGCCCCAGAACGCGACGTTGAGCGGCATCAGGAAGATCGCCAGCACGTTGCCGACCGCGGTCATCGACACCGACAGCGCCACATCGCCCCCGGCGCGGTGGGTGAGGATGTTGGAGACGTTGCCCGGCGGGCAGCAGGCCACGAGGATCAGGCCGAGCGCGATCGAGCCACGCAGGTCGAGGGCGAGGGTGAGCAGGAACGTGATGCCCGGCAGCAGCAGGAACTGCGCCAGCAGACCGAGCGAGATGCTGCCGGGCCGCTTGGCGGCGTGGACGAAGTCCTCGAGCTTCGTGTCGAGCGCGATGCCGAACAGGATCGCGCCGATCACGATCTTCAGCGTGGTGAGGGAGCCCTCCTCGAAGGCGATCCGGATGCTGTCTACCTCGGTCATCGCTGGCTCGATCCCGTCCGTAGTGCGCTGATCTCCTGCCGCACCGTGGAGCGGTAGGCGTCCTTGTTGACGTAGTAGGCCATCCGGTCCAGCCCGAGGTAGCGGTAGCCACCCGACAGGTCCGGCCGCGGGCCGCGCATCCGCTCCTCGAACGCCGCGGCCGCCGCCGGGTCCTGCTCGCGCGCCACGAGGTACGACGCCACCAGCTCGGCCTGCTCGTAGCGTCCCTGCCACCCGATGCCGCTGGCCTCGATCATGCCGAGGACGTACAGGCCCGGGGCGCCGAAGATGTTGAGGTAGAGGTCCGGCGCGCCGCCCCGGCCGTCCCAGTTCAGGTGCGCGGGATCGACGAACGGGTAGTGCAGCCGGTAGCCGGTCGCCAGCACCACGACGTCGTACGGCGCACGGCTGCCGTCGACGAAGCGGACCCCGTCGCCGTCGAGCCGCTCGATGTCGGGCCGGACGCTCAGGTCGCCGTGGCCGAGGTGGTAGAGGATCATCGAGTTCACGATCGGGTGCGACTCATAGATCTTGTGGTCCGGCTTCGGGAAGCCGTAGCGCGTCGGGTCGCCGGTGAAGAGCTTCAGGATGCGGCTGTCGATCGCCTGCTTCAACCGCGCCGGCAGCGGACGCCCCTGGTTGAGCGTGTCCGCGGGCTTGCCGAAGACGTACGTCGGCACGAAGTGGTAGCCGCGCCGGACGCTGATGTCGACGGCCGCCGCGTGGTGCACCGCGTCGACGGCGATGTCGCAGCCGGAGTTGCCCGCGCCGACGATCAGCACACGCTTGCCGGCGAGCTGCTGCGCCCGCTTGTAGGCGGAGGTGTGGAGCACCTCGCCGTCGAAGGATCCGGGCAGCCGCGGCACGTTCGGCTCGCTCAGGGTGCCGTTGGCGATGATGACGCCGTCGTAGGTCCGGGTCCGCTCCCCGTCCGGTCCGGCGGCGGTGACCGACCAGCGGCCGGGCTCACCCCCCTGGTCGGTCGGGCTCGTCGGGACCACCCGGGTGACCTCCGTGCCGAAGCGGAACCCGCGCCGCAGGTCGAAGTGGTCGGCGAAGTCGCGGAAGTAGGCGTACAGCTCGCGGTGGCTGGGGTAGTCGGCAACCGAGTCGCGCATCGGGAACTCGGTGAACTCGGTGGTGGTGCGCGAGGAGATCAGGTGCGCCGACTCATAGACCGTCGACCGCGGCGCGTCGATGTTCCACAGCCCGCCCACGTCGTCGGCGAGCTCGAAGCCCTCCCACGCCGGGCCTGCGCGCTGGAGGTTGCGAGCAGCCGCGAGCCCTGACGGTCCGGCACCGATGATCGCGATCATGAGGAGCATCATGGCAGCGTCGATAGTGCGAGATTGACCATTCCCCGCCGAGCGCCGAAGGCGGCATGCTGCCTGCATGCTCCTGTCGCGGATTCGCCCTGTCCTCCCCCTGCTCGCGGTCCCTGCCCTCGTTGTGGCGCTCGGGGCCTGTGACGGCTCGAACATCGCCGACTCCGTGACCGAGCGGGTCATCGAGGCTGCCGCGTCCGAGGACGTCGACCTCGACATCGACACCGATGGCGGCGGGGTGACGATCAAGGGCGAGGACGGTGAAACCAGCTACTCCGCGGGCCGTGGCCTGCCCGACGGCTTCCCCACCGACCTGGTCGATCTGGTCGAGGGTGAGATCGGGATGAGCGTCAGCACCCAGAACGAACAGGGCGAGGGGTGGGCGGTGAGCGTCCAGACCGAGGGCGGCGACGTGCAGTCGGTCTTCGACGACGCGGTCGCCCGCCTGGAGGCCAAGGGATTCGAGGCTCCGGCCGACGGGACGATGATGATGGGCGAGATGCGCGGGCAGCAGATGCAGAAGGACCCGTGGTCGGTGACCATCAGCGTGATGGGCCAGGATGGGGCCATCGGCGTGCAGTACGTCGTGGTCAACGGCACGCCCTGACGGCCTACGGGGGTTGGGGCAGAATCAGCTGGCCTTCTTGGTCGCCGTCTTCTTGCTCGTTGACTTCTTGGCCGCCTTCTTGGTGCTGGCCTTCTTCGCCGGAGCCTTCTTGGCGGCGGTCTTCTTGCTCGTGGCCTTCTTCGAGGTGGCCTTCTTGGTCCCCGTCTTGTCGGCGGCCGGCTTCTCGCCGCGAGCGGTCTTGGCCGCCTCGACGCTGCGCTGCAGCGCAGCCAGCAGGTCGACGACCTCGCCGCCGCCCTTGGGGGCCTCCTCGGTGCGCTTGACCTCACCGCCCTCGACCTTGGCCCGCACCAGTTCCTCGACGGCCTGGCGGTAGTCGTCCTCGAACTCGGTCGCGTCGAAGTCGCCGGCGAGCGTCTCGACGAGCATGGTGGCCATCTTGACCTCCTGCGGGCGCGCCTCCTCGTCGGTGTCGACGTTGAAGTCTGGCACCCGGATCTCGTCGGGCCACATCATCGTCTGCAGCACGATCACGTCGTCGCGCACGCGGAGCACGGCCAGGGAGGTGCGGTTGCGCAGCGCCACGGTCACCAGCGCCATCCGGTCGGCCTCGACCAGCGCCTTGCGCAGCAGGGAGTACGGCTTGGCGGCGGCCTTGTCGGGCTCGAGGTAGTAGGACTTCTCGAACAGCATCGGGTCGATCTGGTCGCTGGGCACGAACTTCTCGACCGTGATCTCCCGGCTGCTCACCGACGGGAGCTCGGCGAGGTCGTCGTCGTCGAGCACGACCATCTCGCCGTCCTCGGTCTCGTATCCCTTGGCGATGTCGGCGTAGGCGACCTCCTCGCCGTCGAGGCTGCAGATGCGCTGGTAGCGGATCCGGCCGCCGTCCTTGGCGTGCACCTGGCGGAAGGAGATGTCCTTGCTCTCGGTCGCCGCATACAACTTCACCGGCACGCTGACCAGTCCGAAGGACACCGCGCCCTTCCAGATCGCCCGCATGTCGCACTCCTTCGTCGAGACCAGCCCGCATCGTTCCCCTGCCAGGATGGCCCCATGCGCCCCATGCTCGCCACTCGCGGTGACCGGTTCTCCGCCGAGCCGCCGACCGGTGCCGCCTGGTTGCACGAGGTGAAGTGGGACGGCGTACGGGCGCTCGCGGCGGTCACCGAGCGCGGCCTGGTGCTGACCTCGCGCAACGAGAACGCCATCACCGCCGCCTATCCCGAGCTCCACGGACTCGCCGACGCGCTCCCGGTGGGGTCGCTGCTCGACGGGGAGGTCGTCGCCTTCGACGAGGGGCGCCCCTCCTTCGCGCGTCTCGCCGACCGGATGCACGTACGCGACCCGCGCCGCGCGGCGCGGTTGGCGGTCGGCAACCCGGTGACCTACCTGGCCTTCGACCTGCTGCGGCTCGGCGAGGAGGACCTGACCGGCCGGCCGCTGACCCGGCGGCGCGCCCGCCTGGAGGAGCTCGGCCTCGACGACGCCGGGGTGTCGGTGCACGTGGCTCCGGCGTACGACGACGGGGTGATGCTGCTCGAGGCCACCCGGGCCCAGGGCCTCGAGGGGGTGGTCAGCAAGCGCCGCGACTCGACCTACCGCTTCGGGCTGCGCAGCAACGACTGGCTGAAGTACCCCCACCGCGCCCGGGCGTCGTACGTCGTGGGCGGGTGGCGCCCGGAGAAGGGCGTCGGCACCCGGTTGGGGGCGATCCTGGTCGGGCTGCCGACCGCCGACGGACTGGTCTACCGCGGGCGGGTCGGCTCGGGCATCGCCGGCCGGGCCGGGGCGCGGTTGGCCGAGCTGCTCGCGCCGCTCGAGACCGACGATCGGCCGTTCGTCGACGAGGTGCCGCGCGTCGATGCGGCCGGGGCCCGGTGGGTACGCCCCAGCCTGGTGGTTGAGATCGCCGCCCTCGGGCTGATCGGCGGTGGTCGGCTGCGGCAGCCGGCCTATCTGGGCGCGCGACCCGATCTCGACCCCGCCGACCTGCACGACCAGGAGGAGCCCCAGGAGGAGCAGCCGTGAGCCCGAGCAACGACGTGCACGTCGAGGTCGACGGGCGCACCCTCAAGATCAGCAACCTCGACAAGGTCCTGTATCCCGCCACCGGGACCACCAAGGGGGAGGTGCTGCACTACTACGCCCAGGTCGCGCCGGTGCTGCTCCCGCACCTCGCCGACCGGGCGGTGACCCGGATCCGCTGGCCCAACGGCACGGCGGAGGGATCGTTCTTCGAGAAGAACCTGCCGTCGGGGGCACCGTCGTGGCTCCGGACGGCGACCGTGCCCTCCAGCGGGTCGCGTGGGGGATCGGGGGACTCGATCACGTTCCCTGTGATCGACGGGCTCGCGGCGCTGACCTATCTGGTCAACCTCGCCTCGCTGGAGCTGCACGTCCACCAGTGGACCGTCGGCCGCAACGGACAGCCGACCAACCCCGACCGGCTGGTGATCGACCTCGATCCGGGCGATCCGGCGGGGCTGCCCGAGTGCGCGCAGGTGGCCCTGTTGGTGCGCGAGCGGCTGGAGGACCTCGGGCTCCGGTGCGTCCCGGTCACCAGCGGCAGCAAGGGCCTGCACCTGTACGCCGGACTGCCGCAGGCGGGCTCGGGCCGCGGCGGCAAGCGCAACGGCAAGGAGGTCAGCGAGCTGGCCAAGACGGTCGCCGAGGAGCTGACCAAGGATCACCCGACGCTGGTCACCGCACAGATGACCAAGGCCAAGCGGCCGGGCAAGGTCTTCTTGGACTGGTCGCAGAACGCGCCGGCCAAGACCACCGTGTCGCCGTACTCGCTGCGGGGGCGGGAGCGGCCGATGGTCGCGGCCCCGCGCACCTGGGAGGAGGTCGAGGCGGGCGCCGAGGACCCGCTCGCGCTCGAGCAGCTCGACCACACCGAGGTGCTGGCCCGGATCGAGGAGCACGGCGACCTGTTCACGATCGACTAGCGGTCGGGGGCGGGTCAGAACTTCCCGTTGCGCGCCATCGCGATCGACCCCAGGGCGATGCCGCGACCGGCCATGGACCGCTTGCCGGTGAGCACGACCTTCTTGTATTTGCGACCCGCCACGCCGGAGGGCACCTCCAGGACCACGGTGAGCTGCTTCTCGTTGCCGAAGGATCCGCCGACGCGGAAGGTGCCGCCCTTGCGGGTCCGCGTCCGAGCGCGCAGGCTGCCGGCGCTGTCGTACACGCTGACCGTGACGCCCTTGAGGCCGGTGCTGTCGGTGCCGTCGACCGCGGAGCCGGTGAACCAGCCGCCGCGCTTGTTGAGCCGGAAGCTGGTGATGCGGAACCCGCCGGCGCCGATCCGGCCGATGTTGCCGGTGCGCGACAGGTGGTTGCCGGCGCCGGGGACGCTGAGGCGGTACCGGCCCGGGTGCAGCCCGGCCAGGGTGACCTGACCGCGCCGGGAGCGCGCCACCCAGTACTGACCCGTTCGACGGTTGACGGCGGTCACCCAGACGCGCTGGCGCAACGGTTTGCGCCCGGCGTAGAGGTCGACGACGAGCACGCCCGCGCGGGTGCGCAGGTCGATGGCGGTGTGCCGGGCTCCGCCCGCCTCGAGGCCCGGGACCCAGAGGCTGCCGCCCGTGTAGCGCTTGGCCCGGTCGTAGGCGAAGACCGAGTAGTTGCCGGCGGCCAGCCCGGCCAGGGCGAACCGCCCCTGACCGTCGGCGAGGACCTCGGTGGTCGATCCGCTCCCGCTGACCGCGACCAACCGGGCACGCGGGGCGACCCGGCCCCCGGCCCGGACGGTCCCGGTGATCTTCGCGCCGGGTCGGGCGCGGATGATCGGCACCGCGGTGCGGCCCGCCCGCACGCGGACCCGGACGTCGGTGGTGGCGTACTTGCGCGCGTAGACCGGACGGCGGTCGGAGACCTGCACCCAGTAGACGCCCGGGCTCATGGAGCCGAAGGTGAAGACCCCGGAGCGGTCGGCGCTCCGCTTGCGGATGAAGTTCCAGTTGCGGTCGAACAGCGACACCTGGAGCTTGCCGATGCCCTGGGGGGAGCCGGGTGCCCGGACCTGCCCGGTGATCTTGCCGACGCCACCGGCCGCGGCCGGTGCGGTGGTCGTACCGGTGACCAGGAGAGCGGCGATCAGAGCCGTGACGAGCGCGAGGACGGCCGGCACGGCGCGGGCGCGGGCGCGAGCGCGGCGGGGGCGGGGCATGGGCACAACCTACGGCGCGGGTCGGCAGGGATCGGCTCGGTTGCGGGGCACTTTCGGGGAACTTGCACAAGGCCACGGGCCCTCTTGCGCAACAGCAGTGTGAAACACTGCCCGCGCGGGCGATCAGCGCCCGTCATACGGGGAAGCGATCGCAAGGAGTCACCCAACCCATGAAGATCACGAAGAAGGCCATCGGGTTCGCCGCTCTGGCCCTGTCCGCGAGCCTGGTCACCGGGTGCGGCAACAGCACCGACGCCTACTGCAACGACCTGGAGACCACCTCCGACGAGCTGGGCAGCCTCACGGGCAACGACCCCGAGGACATGGAGAAGGCCTTCGACGCGATCGAGGACCTCGCCGACAACGCCCCCGACGAGGTCAAGAGCGAGTGGGAGACCCTGCACAAGCAGATGGAGGAGATCGAGGACGCGCTCGACGAGGCGGGCCTGAAGTTCTCCGACCTCAACGAGCTCTCGACCGGTGAGCTGCCCGAGGGCGTCACCCAGGAGGACCTCACGACGCTCGGCGAGCGCCTGCAGGACCTCAACGGTGAGGACGTCCAGGAGGCGACCGACAAGATCTCCAAGCACGCCAAGGACGAGTGCGACGTCGACCTCGGCTCCAGCAGCTGAGTCGACTCACCTGACACGGCGGGGGCGGGGCAGCAGGCGCGGCGCGAGACCGGCGAGCTGGCCGGCCCGGTGGGCCACGGCCTGGCCGAGGCGGAGCGACGGCATCGCCTGCGCACGCAGGTGGTCGACCGCCTCCTCGGCCCAGGTGCGGGACTCGGTCGCCGGAGCGGGCGCACCCGGCTCCTGGTCGCGGTGCGCGTCGAGCCACTCACCGATGCGCCGCATGCCCTCCTCGCCGTCGAGGAAGAACACATGGCCGGCCCCCTCGAGGGTGACCAGCTCCGCGCCGGGCACCAGCTGGGCGAGCCGCTCGGCGTGGCCGACGGGGAGCAACCGGTCGTTCTGCCCGTGGACCACCAGGGTCGGCGCCTGCAGCTGCGGGAGCCGCGCGGCGGCATCGTGGGTGCCGGCCGCCCACGCCTGGGTCGTGCCGACGACCGGTGCGAAGTGCCACATGTTGAACCGGTGCGCCGTACGGACCAGCTCCACCACCGTCGTGGTCGGGGTGGCGGCGTGCTCGCGCTCCATCCCCCCGGGGGTGGTCGAGGCGAGCACGAGGGCGCGTACCTTCTCCGGCGCCAGCAGTGCCAGCTCCTGGGCGATCATGCCGCCCAGGGAGAACCCGAGCACGTGCACGGGTCCGAGCGCCGCGCTCTCGATCACGTCGAGCGCGTCCTCGGCCATCGCGCGGGTGCTCAGTGAGGTCGGTGGCAGCTCGGTGCGGCCGCACCCGCGAAGGTCGTAGGTGATGCAGGTGAACCGGTCGGAGAACTGCTCCACCAGCGGGTCGAGGATCTCGCTGGGTGCGTTGTAGCCGCTGATCCACAGCAGCGGCGGGCCGGAGCCGACCACGGTGTAGGAGAGGCCCTCGCGGCTGGTGTGGGTGACGGGGTCGCCGGCCTGCCGGCGCTTGCGCACCTTGGAGCGGGACTTCTCGAACACGTAGCGGCCCGGCGCGCGGCCCAGCGGCGGCGTCCGGTCGGCCGGCGGGGCGGGCGGCGCGTCGACGGTGGCACCGGAGCGCTCGAGCAGCCACTCCGCCCAGGCCTCCCACCAGGAACCCTGGCGGGTCTCGGCGCGCTCGCGCCAGTCGTCGGCGTGCTCGCCGGGCAGCGTGGGTGCGATCGTGTACGACATCCGCGGCCGGCCGGGCGGGTTGACGAGGCTGGCGATGTGGCCGGCGCTGCTGAGGGCGTAGACGGTCTCGCCGCCCAGCATCTGGGTGGTCTGGTAGGTCGTCCGCCACGGCGTGAGGTGGTCGGCGACGGCCCCCATCACGAAGGCCGGCACCCGCACCTGGGAGAGGTCGACCGGGGTGCCGAGCACCTGGATGCCACCGGGACGCAGCAGCGGGTTGTCGCGCACCATCTGCACGAACTGGCCGTAGAGCGCCGCCGGGAGGTTCGTGCCGTCGGCGTTCCAGCTCAGGATGTCGAACTCGGGCGGGTCCTGGCCCATGAGGTAGTTGTTGACCCAGTAGTTCCAGACCAGGTCGTCGGGCCGCAGCCAGGTGAAGGCGCGGCCGGTCGACTCGGCGGTTCGGACGCCGCGCCGCGCGACCATCCGGCGGGACAGGTCGGCCATCCAAGCCGGGGTGAGCGCGGTGAGCGCCATCGGCTGGCCGAAGTCGAGCATCGTCACGCCGAGCGACAGCGAATGGATGCGGTGCTCGCCGGTGGCCGCCTCGTGGGCCAGTAGCAGGCTGGTGAGGATGCCGCCCGCGCAGAACCCCATGATGTTGACGTCGGGGCTGCCGGTCTCCGCGCACACGGCGTCGACGGCCGAGCGGATCCGGGCGACATAGGTGTCGATCGACCAGTCGTCGTGCTCCGGCGTCGGGTTGCGCCAGCTGAGCAGGAACGTCTGGATGCCGTGGCCGAGCGCGTGCTCGACGAAGCTGCGGCCCGGGCTCAGGTCGAGGAAGTAGAACCGGCCGATCGGCGGGGGGATCACCAGCACCGGGCGCTCCCGTACCTGCGGAGTGGTGGGGGTGTAGTGCAGCACCTCGGCGTACTCGTCGCGCTGGACCACCTCGCCGGGGGTCACCGCGAGGTCGCGGCCGACCTGCAGCGAGTCCCGGCGTACCTGCGAGGGCATGCCGCCGTTGCGGCGCAGGTCGTCGAGGGCGTTGAGCGACCCGCGCAGCACGCTCATCCCGCCGGTGTCGAGGGCGCGCTTGAGCGCGGCCGGGTTGCCCGGGAGCGTGTTGGTCGGCGACAGCGCGCTGGTGACCAGGCTCCCGATCAGGCGGGTCCGCTCGGCGGTCATCCGCTGGCCGGCCTCGTCGAGCTCGTCGGCGACGTGGTCCACCGCGGCGCAGGTCGCGAGGTAGGACTGGCCCAGGCGCCGGTAGACGGGGCTCGTGGCCCAGGCCGGGTCCTGGAACCGCCGGTCACGGGGGTCCGGCGCGATCGTGGAGCGTCCGAGGGACACCTTGACCAGCTCCGCGGCGAGCGTCGCGGAGGCGGTGGCGGCAGAGGTCACCAGGGGCGTGTGATCGCCGGCTACTCGTCGCGGCGAGGAGCCGGACACCAGGAAGTTCGTCATCATCCGGGACAACGACCCCCGAGGGGGGAGGTAACGGCCCGAACGGACGAACGCGGCATGACCCGAAATGACTAGTCCGTGCCGCCCATCGCTCTCACTCCGGCAGCGGCCCGGTGAGGTAGGCGGTCGCCGCCCCGACGAGGCCCTCCAGCGCCTCCTCGATGTCGGTCCAGGTGCTCAGTCCGTGCTCGGTGCGCAGGCCGCGCACGGCGGGCGGCAGCAGCTCGCGCACCT
>JAJUGK010000033.1 GCA_029268205.1 Nocardioidaceae bacterium | reverse complement strand
TGCAACGGGATCCGCAGATGACCCGACAGCTCGGAGGCGGCGTACTCACTGACCACCGGCGCACCCTCACCGGCCAGCGCGACCATCCGCTCGGGCTCATGGCGGAACGCCTTCGTCGCCTCGGTGAGCGTGACCGCTTCATACAGGCCGGCGAGATGGGCGGCGATCAGCAGGTCGTCGACATCGAGACGAGCGCGAAGTGCGCGATTCGAGCGGAGCGTTTCCCACGCTTCGGCCTTGCCGAAGTCGGGGAGTTCGCCTCGATCGAGCATGCTCAGATCATCCCAGGGCCCACCGACAGTCCGACCCGCACGGACGGCGTACGAGGCTGGTCGACCCCTCAGCCCGCGGCGAGGAGCGTGCGCGCGACCCGCAGCCCGACGGAGAGCCGCGCGAGGTCGGCCACGTCGTCGGCGGTGATCTCCTCCAGCGTGCTGACGGCACGCTGCACGGCGACCTCCTCGTGGTCCTCCCAGCGCGCGATCCGCTCCGCGGCGCCGAGGTCGGCGTCGGTGTGGGCGAGCACCTGCGCGGTCAGCTGCGAGTGGACGCCGTGCAGGTCGTCGCGGAGCGCAGCGCGCGCCATCGACTGCCAGCGGTCCTCGCGCGGCAGGTCGAGGATGCGGCCGACCAGGGCCGGCAGCCCGAGCCGCTCGCCGAGGGTGAAGTGCACCCGCGCGACCTCGACCGGGTCGTGGTCGCCGCGGTGGGCGGTCTCGAGCACCCCCAGCACCTGGTACGCCGCGGGCAGCACCGCGACCCGTACCGCCAGCTCCTCGGGCACCCCGTGGGCGACCAGGTCGTCGCGGCGCAGGTCGAACAGCTCCTGCTCCCGCCCGCTGAGCAGGTCGGGCAGGGCGGCGACCAGGCGCTCGCCGACGACCTCGAACTCGGTGGTCGTCTCCTCCAGGTCCAGCGGCGCCCGCCGGTGGGTGACCAACCACCGGGTCGCCCGCTCGACCAGGGTGCGCACGTCCAACCGCATCCGCGTCTGCAGGTCGGCGTCGATGAGGTTGTCCTGGGCGGCGATCTCCTCGTTGAGCGACCGCGCGCCGAAGATCTCCCGCGCCACCACGTGCGCGCGCACCAGCTCCTCGGCGCCGGCTCCGGTCTCGACCGAGAGCCGATGGAAGAAGGTGATCCCCGCGTCGTTGACCAGCTGGTTGACGACCTGGGTCACCACGATCTGTCGGCGCAACGGGTGCGCGTCCATCGCGGCGCGGTACGCCGTTCGCATCGGTTGCGGGAAGTACCGGTAGAGCTCGCTGCGCAGGAACGGGTCGTCGGGCAGGTCGGTGTCGATCAGCTCCTCGGCGAGCACGATCTTGGTGTAGCTGAGCAGGACGGCGAGCTCGGGCGCGCTGAGCCCCTCGCCGGCGTCGCGCCGACGCGCGACCTCCTTGGTCGAGGGCAGCGCCTCCAGCTCCCGGTCGATCCGCTCCTCGCGCTCGAGCCGGCGTACCCAGTCCTCGTGCACGTGGAGCAGGTCGGGGGCGTGGGCCTGGGCATTGGCGAGCGCGAGGTTCTGCTGGTAGTTGTTGGCCAGCACGAGCTCGGCCACCTCGTCGGTCATCGAGGCCAGTAGCTGGTTGCGCTGCTTGGTCGTCAGGTCACCGTCGGTGACCAGCCGGTCGAGCAGGATCTTGATGTTGACCTCGTGGTCGGAGGTGTCGACCCCGGCGGAGTTGTCGATGAAGTCGGTGTTGATCCGGCCGCCGGCGCGGGCGTACTCGATCCGCCCCGCCTGGGTGAAGCCCAGGTTGCCGCCCTCCCCCACGATCGCGCAGCGCAGGTCGCGGCCGTCGACCCGGATCGCGTCGTTGGCCTTGTCGCCGGCGTCGGCGTGCGACTCGCTGCTCGCCTTGACGTAGGTGCCGATGCCGCCGTTCCACAGCAGATCGACCGGGGCGAGCAGGATGGCCCGCATCAGGTCGTTCGGCGCCATCGCCGTCACCTGGTCGTCGAGCCCGAGCACCTCCCGCACCTGCGTGCTGATCGGGATCGACTTCGCCGACCGGGACCACACGCCGCCGCCGTCGGAGATCAGCGCCTTGTCGTAGTCCTGCCACGACGACCGCGGCTGGTCGAACAGCCGTCGCCGTTCGGCGTACGACGCCTGCGGGTCGGGGTGGGGGTCGAGGAAGATGTCGCGGTGGTCGAACGCGGCCACCAGGCGGGCATGCTCGGAGCGCAGCAGGCCATTGCCGAAGACGTCTCCGGACATGTCGCCGATGCCGACGACGGTGAACTCCTCGGCCTGGCTGTCGACACCGCGCTCCCGGAAGTGCCGGCGCACCGACTCCCACGCCCCGCGGGCGGTGATCCCCATCCCCTTGTGGTCATAGCCCACCGAGCCGCCGGAGGCGAAGGCGTCGCCGAGCCAGAAGCCGTAGTCGTGCGCGACCTCGTTGGCGAGGTCGGAGAAGCTCGCCGTGCCCTTGTCGGCTGCGACGACGAGGTAGAAGTCCTCCTCGTCGTGGCGCACGACGTACGGCGGCGGCACCGTCTCGCCGCCGAGCCGGTTGTCGGTGACGTCGAGCAGCCCGCTGATGAACGTGCGGTAGCACGCCCGGCCCTCGGCCAGCCAGGCGTCGCGGTCGCCCGGGTCGGGCAGCTGCTTGCAGTAGAACCCGCCCTTGGCGCCGACCGGCACGATCACGGCGTTCTTCACCATCTGCGCCTTGACCAGACCCAGCACCTCGGTGCGGAAGTCGTCGCGCCGGTCCGACCAGCGCAGTCCGCCGCGGGCGACCGCGCCGAACCGCAGGTGCACGCCCTCCACCCGCGGCGAGTGCACGAAGATCTCGTACGCCGGGCGCGGCTCGGGCAGACCCGGGATCGCCGAGGGCCGCAGCTTGAGTGCGAGGTAGGGGCGTGGCTCGCCGCCGGGCTCGTCGTCGACGGGCCGGAAGTAGTTGGTGCGCAGGGTCGCGCCCAGCACGTCGAGGTAGGAGCGCAGGATGCGGTCGTGGTCGAGGCTGACGACGTCCTCGAGCGCGCGGTCGATACGGGCCCGCAGGTCGTCGATCAGGGCGGTCCGGGACTCCGCGTCGGCGGCGAGGTCGTCGGCCGTCGGGTCGAACCGCGCCTCGAACAGGTGCACCAGGAGCCGGGCGATGTCGACGTTGGCCAGCAGCGCCTGGACGATCGAGTCGAGTGCGAACGGCGTACCGCCCTGGCGCAGGTACTTCGCGTAGGCGCGCAGCATCGTCACCTGACGCCAGGTCAGGCCCGCGGCCAGCACCAGCGCGTTGAACCCGTCGACCTCGTTGCGGTCCTGCCACACCGCCGAGACGGCGTCCTGCACCAGGTCGCGGGCGTGGTCGGGCACCTTGCCCGGGAACCGCAGGCCGAAGTCGTAGATCCAGGCGCTGCGCGTGCCGTGTCCGCTGCAGCGCTCCTCGAGCAGGTAGGGCCGCTCGTCGACGACCTCGACGCCGAGGCTGGACAGCGTGGGCAGCATCATGCTCAGCGACAGCGGCGGTCCGATGCGGAAGACCTTCAGCCGCGCCTCCCCCGGCGCCGATCCGACCGGTTGGAGGAACGACAGGCCCAGGCCGTGCCCGGCCCCGTCGAGGGTGATGCCCTCGATGGTCGCGACGTCGGCCGCGCCGGCGCGGGGCGCGTAGTCCTCCTTGTAGGCCTCGGGGAACCCGTCGGCCCACGCGCGGGCGATCCGGGCGCCCTGCTCCTCGCCGTGCTCGGCGTAGACCGCGGCCACGAAGTCGTCGCGCCACGAACGGGCCGCCTCGGCGAGCCGGGTCTCCAGTCCCGCGACGTCGACCGGGCCCGCGACCTCGCCCTCGGGGAGGCGTACGACGAAGTGCAGCCGCGCCAGCAGCGACTCGGTCACCCGGGCGGTGTAGTCGATCGTGGCCCCGCCGAGCTCCTCGCGCAGGATCCCGGCGACCCGCTCGCGCACCGACGTGGTGTAGCGGTCGCGCGGCAGGTAGACCAAGCAGGAGTAGTAGCGCCCGTAGGTGTCGGGACGGACGAAGAGCCGCACCTGTCGCCGGTCGCGGGTGTGCAGCACCTGCATCGCCGTCTCGGCGAGCTCCTCGACCGGGGTGTGGAACAGCTCGTCGCGCGGATAGGTCTCCAGCACGTCCATCAGCGCCTTGCCGCTGTGGCTGGCGGCCGGGAAGCCCGCGCGGGCGATCACCTCGCGCGCCTTGGCCCGGACGACCGGGATGCGGGTGAGCGACTCGGTGTAGGCGGCGGAGGAGAACAGCCCCAGGAAGCGCCGCTCCCCGACCACCTCGCCGTCGGCGTCGAAGACCTTCACCCCGACGTAGTCGAGGTAGACGGGGCGGTGCACGGTGGCGCGGGAGTTGGCCTTGGCGAGGACGAGCAGGACCTTCTCGCGCGCCTTGGCGCGCACCGGCTCGGGCAGCGCCGACAGCGGGACCGCCAGCTCGGGGTCGGCGCGCAGGATGCCGAACCCGGTGCCGGGGACGGCCCGCAGGACCTCCTCGCCCCGCTCCTCGTCGAGGACGTACTCGCGGTAGCCCAGGAAGGTGAAGTGGTCATCGGCCAGCCAGCGCAGCAGCGCGGCGCCCTCGGTGATCTCCTCCTCCGGCAGCGGCGGCGGATCGGTCTCGAGCTCCTCGACGACCGCGAGCGCCCGCTCCCGCATGCGCTCCCAGTCCTCGACCGCCTCCCGGACGTCGGTGAGCACCTTGTGCAGCGCGTTCTCGATGTCGGCGAGATCGCCGGCGTCGCTCTCACGGTCGATCTCGATGTGCATCCAGGACTCGCGCAGCAGGTGGTGCCCGGCGGCTGCGGCGCGGTCCTCCACGGCCGCGGCCCCGCCGTCGGACCGGGCCGCGTCCTCCTCGCTGACGAGGTCGACCAGGGTGCCGGTGACCTCGCGGCGCACCAGCATCTGCGGGTGCACCACGACGTGCACGTCGTGGCCGCCGGCCGTCAGCGCCATCGTCACCGAATCGACCAGGAAGGGCATGTCGTCGGTGACCACCTCGACGACGGTGTGGCCCTGCGCCGACCAGCCGTGCTCGGCGACGGTCGGGGTGAACACCCGCAGCAGCGCCCGGCCCTGCGGCCGGTCGGCGGCGAGGATCTGCTGCGATAGTGCCGCGCCGTACAGGTCGGTCTCGCTGCGCCCGATGACGTCCTCGGGGGCGACGTGCCGGTAGAACGCGTGGATCAGGCGCCCGCACTCGTCGGGGTCGGGGCCCTCCGCGCCCGCACGGTCCCGGGCGAGCCCGATCGCTCGCTCCACCAGGTCGTCCTTGGCCTGGTCCAACGTCGTCCGCATGGCACCACCTCGGTCGCTGGGGAGGTACGCCGTTGTCCCCCCGGGTGCGAGGTTAGCCCGGTCACACCCGGCGCGTCTCACAGGTGCTGGCGCAGCTCCCACAGCAGCGGGTAGTAGCGCAGCGGGACGCGCGTGCGCAGGTAGTCCGCACCCGACGAGCCGCCGGTGCCGGACTTCGCCCCGATCATCCGCTCGACCATCACCACGTGCCGGGCGCGCCAAGCGGCGGCGAGCTCGTCGTGCTGGAGCAGGGCCTCGGCGAGCGACCAGACGACCGCGTACGTCCCGCGGTCGTGGGCGACCCGCCGCAGCGAGTCGAGCACCTCGGTGTCGTCGGCGCACGGCAGGTCGTGGACGGTCAGCACGTGCCGGAACGCGTCCCACAGGGTCGGCTCGGCGAGCCGGCGGTCGAGCCGGGCGCGCTCGTCGTCGGTGAGCCCGCGGAACCGCTCGAGGAAGGCCGCGTCCTTCGCCCCCGAGAGGAACTCCAGCTCGCGGAACTGCACCGACTGGAAGCCGCTGGCGGGTTCGAGGTGGGTGCGGAAGGCGAGGAAGTCCTGCGGCGTCATCGTCTCCAGCACGTCGACCTGGTCGACCAGCAACCGCTCGATCACGTGGACGCGGTCGAGCAGGTGCAGCGCCCACCACAGGTCGGAGTCGGACCCGTCGGTGGAGCGGCACGCCAGCATCGCGTCGCGCACGGCGGTCAGCTCGTGCAGCAGCTGCTGGAACCACAGCTCATAGGCCTGGTGGATGGTGATGAACAGCAGCTCGTCGTGCACCGGCGGGTCGGACTCCAGCACCTGGGCACCCAGCAGGTCGGGGATGCGCAGGTAGGAGCCGTAGGTCAGGCGCGCGCCCTGCTCGCCGAAGTGCAGGTCCTCCCGGGGTTCGGCCATGGGCGCCACTCTAGGGCCGCCGACCCGCCACCGGGCATGATGGCGCCGTGCCGAGTGCGAGGAGCGACAGATGAGGTTCCGTGAGGAGCTGACCTACGACGCCGACGTGGCCCGGGTGCGGGCGATGCTCGCCGACGAGGGGTTCCGCGAGCAGGTCTGCGAGGCCCAGCGGGTGCTGGACCACGACGTGACCATCATCCCCGAGGGCGTGGGGATGCGGGTCCGGATCGTGCAGCAGCAGCCGGCCGACGGCATCCCCTCCTTCGCCCAGCGACTCGTCGGCAGCACGATCGAGATCGTCCAGGAGGAGCACTGGCACGACGCCACCGCCGCCGACCTGACGGTCACGATCCCCGGCAAGCCGGGCCACCTGCGCGGGACCATCCGCCTCGAGCCCGACGGCGACGGCACCCGCGAGATCGTCGAGGGCGAGGTCAAGGTCTCGATCCCCGTCATCGGCGGCAAGCTCGAGAAGCTCATCGCCCAACTGCTCGGCTCCGCGTTGCGCGCGGAGAACCGCACCGGCCGCACCTGGCTGACCGAGGCCTCCTGAGCGGTCGCGACCTCCCGGGCGGGGCTGCTAGCCCATGTGCGGGTAGCGGTAGTCGGTCGGCGGCACGAAGGTCTCCTTGATCGACCGCGGCGAGACCCACCGCAGCAGGTTCTGCGGGGCACCCGCCTTGTCGTTGGTGCCCGAGGCACGACCGCCGCCGAACGGCTGCTGCCCCACGACCGCGCCGGTGGGCTTGTCGTTGACATAGAAGTTGCCGGCCGCGAACCGCAGCCGGTGGGTGGCCTCCTCGATGGCATGCCGGTCGCGGGCGATGACCGCGCCGGTGAGGGCGTACGGCGCGGCCTGCTCGAGCTGGTCGACGACGGTGTCGTAGTCGCCGTCGTCATAGACGTGCACCACCAGGATGGGTCCGAAGTACTCGGTGGAGAACATCGCGTCGCCGGGGTCGGTGCCCTCCACGACCGTCGGCCGCACGAACCAGCCGACCGAGTCGTCGGTGCGCCCGCCGGCGACCAGGCTCAGCGTCTTCGAGCGCTTGACCCGAGCGATCGCGCGCTTGTGCTTGGCGAAGGCCCGCTCGTCGATCACGGCGCCGAGGAAGTGCGAGAGGTCGGTGGGGTCGCCCATGCTCAGGCTCTCGACCTCGGCGAGGAAGTCGTCGCGCATCCGCTTCCACACCGACCGCGGGACGTACGCGCGCGAGGCCGCCGAGCACTTCTGGCCCTGGTACTCGAAGGCGCCGCGGATCAGCGCGGTCCGCAGGACGTCGGGGTCGGCGGAGGCGTGGGCCAGCACGAAGTCCTTGCCGCCGGTCTCCCCGACCACCCGCGGATAGGTGCGGTACCGGTCGATGTTGTCGCCCACCGTGCGCCACAGGTGCTGGAAGGTGCCGGTGGAGCCGGTGAAGTGGATGCCGGCGAGGTCGGGGTGGGCCAGCGCCACCTCGGAGACCTCGAGCCCGTCGCCGGGGAGCATGTTGATGACGCCCGGCGGGAGGCCCGCCTCCTCGAGCAGCTCCATGGTCAGGTGCGCGGCGAGCTGCTGGCTCGGGGACGGCTTCCACAGCACGGTGTTGCCCATGAGTGCGGGGGCGGTGGGAAGGTTGCCCGCGATCGCGGTGAAGTTGAACGGCGTGATCGCGTAGACGAAGCCCTCCAGCGGCCGATGGTCGAGCCGGTTCCACACCCCGCGCGCGTTCGCAACGGGCTGGATCTGCAGGATCTCGTGGGCGTAGTGGACGTTGAACCGCCAGAAGTCGATCAGCTCGCAGGCGGCGTCGATCTCGGCCTGCCATGCGGTCTTGGACTGACCCAGCACGGTCGCGGCGTTCAGCCGTTGGCGCCAGGGACCGGCGAGCAGCTCCGCAGCACGCAGGAAGACCGCGGCGCGCTGGTCGAAGGGGAGGTCGCGCCAGGCCGGGGCGGCCTCGCCGGCGGCGGCGATCGCCGCGCGGGCGTCGGCTTTGGTGCTGGTGCGCAGTCGGCCGAGCACGTGCTGATGGTCGTGCGGCTGGACGACCGCGACCTCGGCGCCCCGGCCGAACCGCTTCTCCCCGCCGATCGTGGCGGTCAGCTCGTGCTCGGTGGCCTCGAGGCGGGCGATCTCGGCCTCCAGCGCCGCCCGCTCGGGACTGCCGGGGGCGTAGTGCAGGTTGGGCTCGTTGACCGGTGCCGGGGTCCGTGTGCTGCCGTCCATCCCGCGATGGTGTCAGAGCCACCCCGCGGGTCCAACCCCCTCGCGGGGGCGGGTCAGACCAGCTGGTCGAGCTCCTGGGTGGCGTACCACCCCAGGTCGTGGTCGAGACAGGCCTCGAGCGCCACCGCGATCGCCTCGGCATCGCCCGCGCTCCGGATCGCCTCCACGGCGGCCCGCGCGGCGGGTACGGCGGCCTCGTCGTCGACGTGCCAGGCCTCGATGTCGCGCAGCCGCAGCGGCGCCGGGAGGCCCACCCCGGTCTCCGGGGCGTCGGGGTCGGGCGCGGCGACGGTGACGTCGACGTCGAGGGCGGCGACCCGGCGCCGGGCCGTGGTGGGGTCCTCGGCGGCGGCGGCGACCAGCTCCAGCGACTCCTGGGCGGCGGTGAGCAGGGCGGCGTACTCCCACTCCTCCTCGTCGCCGTCGGGCCACGCCGACCGCAGGGCCTCGGTCAGCGCGTGCGCCTGCCGTACGCCGCCGGCCGGCGGAGCGAGTTCGCCGGTGCGCTCGAGGGTGCGCAGGTCGGTCAGGCTGAGGGGGACGAACACCCGGGTGGTCATGGCTTCTCCTTCTCGGCGTCGCGGCGTCCGGTGCGCGGCCCGCCCCGGCCGCGGGGAGCGCGCTGACGGGTGTCGCTCGCGCTGTCGGCCAGCTCCTCCAGCGCCTCGGTGAGGCACTGCCCCAGCACGTCGATGTCCCAGATCGCGTCCCGATCGCCGGTGATGCCGTAGTGCACCAGCCCGTCGTACGACGTCACGCCGATCGCCAGCGCCCGGCCGGGCAGCAGCGGCGGCACCGGGTAGGTCTCCACCATCCGCGCCCCGGCCGCGTACAGCGGGAACTGCGGTCCCGGCACATAGGTGACGACCAGGTCGTAGCTGCGCCGGCGGTGCTCGGCGGCCACCCGCGAGCCGAGGGCGTGGAAGGTCGACGGTGCGAACCCGGCCACCCCGGCGATGCGGTCGGCGCTGACCGCCCGGCCGGTGTCCTTGTGGGCGCGGAAGGCGTAGGAGACCTGGTGCAGGCGCACCACGGGGCTGGACTCGCCGATCGGCAGGTCGAGCAGGTGCCCGGCGACCTGGCTGCCCAGCGAGGTCGGCTCGGCCTCGTCGTCGATGACGCTCATCGGCACCATCGCCCGCAGCGACCGTCCGGCACCGACCGACTCCGCCCGGGTCATCAGCCACGCGCGCAGGGCGCCGGTGACGGTCGCGAGCACCACGTCGTTGATCGAGCAGTGGTGGAACTCCTTGATCGCGCGGTGGACGGCGAAGTCGGTGCGCACGGTCAGCACGCGCCGCTGGGCCGACAGCTCGGTGGCCAGCGGGGTCTCGGGGTGGGGGCGGCGGGGTCCGCTGCTGATCTCTCCCAGGACGGTCAGGGCGCTGCGCGCGGTGCGGCCGACCGCCTCGGCGTTGACCCGCACGCCGTCGATGATCTGCTTGGGGTGCCGTACGGAGTCCCGCAGGGCGTCGAGGAGCAGCGCGGAGCCGCTCGGCTCCCGCGCGGGCTGCCAGGGCTGGCACGGCACCTGCTTCGGCTCGGGGTCGGTGTCGAGCAGCACCTGGAGCAGGTCGACGGTCGAAATGCCGTCGACCAGCACCTGGTGCGACTTCGCCAGCAGCGCGACCCGGTCGCCCTCGAGCCCCTCGACCCAGTACAGCTCCCACAGCGGACGCTGGGGGTCCAGCCGCCGCGACATGATCCGGGCCACGAGCTCCCACAGCTGCTCCATCGAGCCCGGCCGGGGCAGGGCGGATCGGCGTACGTGGTAGCCGAGGTCGAAGTCGTCCTCGTCGACCCACACCGGCATCGCCACCCGACCGGGCACCGACCGGATCCGCTGTCGGTAGCGGGGCACGAAGTCGATGCGGTCGGCGATCAGCGAGGCCAGGTCGTCGTAGCCGAACTGGCGGGCCCGGTCCGCCTCGAAGATCTCCAGCGTCGCGTTGTGCAAGGGCGCGTACGACGTCTCCTCGGCCAGGAACGTCACGTCGCTGGCGCGCAGGCGCTCTCGCATGCGTACTCCGATCGGGGTATCGGGGAGGGGTACGGGTGTCCGGACCCGGAATTGTGGCAGAGGTCGGCTCAGGAATCCGCCGTGCGTCGAGGCCGCCGGCCGCGCGGCGGGTCGGTGGCGACCAGACCGAGGGTACCGGCGAGGGCGGCGATCCCCGCCGCGAGCGGGTCGTCCCCGGCCTCCCCGACGGCGCAGCCCTCGGCGAGGGCGCGGTCGGCGACGGCGGGCGCGTCGGGCAGGAACGTCGTCGGGATCGGGCCGACGAAGCCCTCGATCATCGCCCGCACCTCCGCCTCGCCCCAGCCGACCCCGGGCCGCATCCGGTTGACCAGCACGTGCAGCCGACCCGGGTCGCCCTGCTCGGTGTGGGCGACCAGCGTGCGCGAGAGCCGCGTCAGACCGACGGCGTCGGGCGAGGCGACGACCAGATCGAGGTCGGCCTCCGCGATCGCCTCCCGGGTGAGATCCTCGCGCGCCCGTCCGCGCGACTCGGCCGGAGCGTCGAGGTGGACGCCGGCGTCGACGACGACCACGCCACGCCGGCGGGCCCGCCCCAGGATCTCACCCAGGGTGTGCTCGCGCACCTCGCTCCACCGGTCGGGGCGAGGCAGCCCGGTGAGGACCTCCAGCTCACCGGCGGACCGCAGCTGGACCCGCCGCAGCGACGCGACGAACCGCGCGTCGTCGAGCTGGCCCTGGTTGGCCAGGCGGGCGCAGGCGAGCAGACCGGACACGTCGTCGAGCACCCCGAGGTGCTGACCGACCGCTCCCCCGGCGGGGTCGGCGTCGATGACCACGCAGCGGCGGCTGCGGGCGACGTACGCCCCCAGGGCGACGGCGAGGGTGGTGCGTCCCGGCGCGCCCGGCGGGCTCCACACCGCCACCACCGGGTGATCGGGGAGGTCGGGCTGCGTCGGGTACGACTCGGTGGTCCCGGCCGCGGGCGTCTCCGCGGCGCGGCTGGTGGCTGCCCGGCCGATGACGTCCTCCCATTGCGGCGACGCCCCGGGATCGACCAGGACGTCGACGCCGAGCGAGCGGGTGCGCTCCTGCGTACCCGGGGTGCCCGTCACCACGACGACGGCCACCCGCGCCGCCCGCAGTGCCTGGACGGCCGCGACGTCGAGGCCGGCGAGGTCGCCCTCGACCACCGCGACCCGGACCCGGCCGGTCTCGGCGGTCGCCAGCAGGTCGGCCAGGTCGACGCACCGTTTGAGCACCACGGCCCCCCGGCTGCGCCCCAGCGCCGCGAGTGCCGCGGACTCCCAGGGAGCGCCGGCCGCGGCGAGCACCACCGCGACCCGGCCACCGACGGCGGGGCCGGCCATCAGGGCTCCCGGGTGACGACGACGCCGGTGCCGCCGGTCGCCGCGAGCAGCCGGGGGAGCGCGGCGTCGGCGAGCTCGGTGGGCACGGCGAGGACCAGCTGCCGGGTGCCCGTCGGCGCGAAGCCGCCGCTCGGCGCGGGCGCCTCGACGACCACCACGTCGTCGAGGACGCGCTCGGCGCCGGCCCGGTCGGGCGGGGTGACCCAGACGTCGACCACCGAACCCGTCCGCACCGTCCCGGGCACCGCATCACCGGAGACCGCGACCGGCACCTCGACGGTGGCGGCGGCGTCGTCGGCGCTGCCGAGCGCCGAGCGCGGGAGGAGCTCCCCGGCGCCCACGGGGCGTACGAGGACCGTGCCGGCCGGCACCGCGTCCGCGGCGGAGAGGTAGTGGTCGGCGAGTGCCGCGTCGGCGAACCGCACCCGCCGCTCCTCGACCGCGTCGGCCGACACGGCCCGGCCCGCGGGGAGGTCGGCGGTCAGGGCCCACACGGCGACGGTCCGGTCGGCGCGGCCGAGCACCGTCGCGCCGAGCACGACCGAGCCGGCGAGCACCAGGACGCCGAGCGCCAGCCTGGGGTCGCGCCATCCGGGGCGGACGGCGCGTCGGGCGAGGGAGGGACGATCCCCGAGCTGATCGTTCATGCGCGCCATGATGGCGGGGATCGGGTGTCAGTGACACCCCTCGTCCACAGGCAAACCGGCACGTCCGCTCGGTTCCGGGGTCGACCGGTGGCACAGTGGGACACATGAACGCACCAGGAGCCTCGCCCCGGTTCCTCCAGCTCTCCGACGTCGCGGAGATCCTCAACACCTCCAGCGCCCAGGTCTACGCCCTGGTGCGCCGCAAGGAGCTGCCCGCGATCAAGATCGGCGGTCGCGGCCAGTGGCGGGTGGAGGCCTCGGCCCTCGAGGAGTTCATCGCCCGGATGTACGACGAGACCGCGGCGTTCCTCGACGAGCATCCGTTCGTCGAGTCCGGGCGCCCCGACGAGGACTGATCACCCGGTCCGCACGGCCGCGAGGGCGGCCAGCGGGGTGAGCGCGGGGTCGGCGCCCGGGTCGGCCTCGGGCCGGTGCTCGACGAAGTCGGCGCCGACGCGCAGCAGCCGGGTCGGGATCGCCCGGCCGTCGGTGCGCACCAGCACGCACGCGACCTGATCCTCGGCCAGCCGTCGGAGCGCGGCGCCCCAACCGAGCCGCGCCGTGACCGGCCACGCATCGGTGGCCATCGCGTCGGCAGCGGCCCCGGCGACCGCGACCACGTGGGCGAGGGCGAGGACCCAGTGACGGATCCCGCCCGCCTCGACCACGAACACGCAGTCGGGCCCCACCCGGTCGAGCTCCCCGGCGACGGTGCCGCAGCCGGTGACCTCCAGCCGGACGGAGCGCCCGACGCTGGCCTGGAGCCGCTCGACGAGGCGGACGTCGCGGTACTCGGCGCGTGCCCGGTCGGCCACCTCGGCTGCGCGCTCGGCGAGCTCGAGCGCCTCCGCCTGCTGCTCGAGGTCCTCGAAGAGTCCCCCGAGTCCCCCATCGGGATCCGGTCGCTGCATCCCCCGACCCTGACGCGCCACCGCCGCGGTTGTCCACAGCCACCCGTTGACGCCGTAGGCAATCGGCGCGTACAACAGGCAAACACACGCAAACGCAAAGGTCGGGCATGAACCACTCTCGGGAACCCGGACAGGTGCGCCTGCGCGCCCTGCTCCTCACCACCGCGACCCTGGCCGCCCTGGGCGCGCTCGCAGCGGGCCTGCGCGCGGCGCTGGGGCTGGCCGGGTCGGCCGCCTTCGAGGACCTGCTCGTCGGCTGGTGTCTGGTCGCCGCGCTGGTCGCCGCCACCTGGCTGGCCCTGACCGTGCTGGCCGCGGCGCTCCCGATCCTGGTGCGGGGACGCCTCCCCGGGCGGGGTCGCGGGCCGCGCCGTGTCGGGGTGGTCGTCGCCGCGGTGTGCGGCCTCGGGTTGACCGCCGCCCCCGCCCTGGCCCAGGAGTCGCGGCCCGACCTCACCGGCATCGGGACCACGGCCCGGGTGCTGCACGGCCTGCCCCTGCCCGGTCGCCCGGTCGCCGCTCCCCCGCCCGCGCCGCAACGGCGTACGCATGTGGTGCGCCCCGGCGAGAGCCTGTGGTCGATCGCCGCGGCCGACCTCGGCCCCCGCGCCGGCGTGGGCGCGATCGACGCGCACTGGCGGGCCGTGTACGCCGCCAACCGCGCCGCGATCGGCGACGACCCCGACCTCATCGGCGTGGGCACCGTGCTCCGGCTGCCCGCTCGCTGATTCCCCCGCTCGCTTCCCCGCCACCCCTCCACCCCACGAAAGGCACGGGCCATGAGCACCCTGACCACCGCCACGAACACCACCACCCGTCCGCCCCGGCCGCGCGCCGGGGAGCTGGCCACGGTGACCCCGATCCCCGGGCCGCCGGTCGACGGCGAGGGGCGGGTCGCCCTGGCCGCGACCCAGGGCGCGCTTGCCCTCGACCTGGCGCCGCGGCCGTTGCCGCAGCCGGAGGTGCCCGAGCTGCGCCTGGTGCCCACGGCCGATCCGGCCCGGATCCGGCCCTGGGCCGCGCGGTTCGCCCAGGCGGTGGTCGAGGTGCTCAGCGGCGACCGGTCGGTGACCCAGCTGATCCGCTGGACCGACGAGGAGGTCTACGGCCAGCTGCACCGGCGCGCCGACCTGCTCCGCCGGATCGGCGGCGTGCCGTCGCTGCGGGTGCGGCCGCAGGTCCGCAGCGTGCACGTGATGTGCCCCGACGACGCGGTCGCCGAGGTCAGCGTGCACGTACGCCACGGCGCGCGCTCACGCTGCATGGCCGCGCGCCTGGAGCGGCACCGCGACCACTGGCGGTGCGTCGCCCTCGAACTCGGCTGAGGGCGACGCCGCCGGCGTCCTAGTTCACGCGCGCGGACAGGCCGGTGGGCCCGCCCGGAGCGCCGTGGCACTTCTTGAACTTCTTGCCCGAGCCGCAGGGGCACTCGGCGTTGCGGCTCACCCCGGCGTACGGGTCGTCCGCGGCGGCCTGCGCCGGGCCGGCCTGCACCTCGGCCTCGCCGTCCTCGCTGGGAGCGGTGTAGGTGAGGTTGGTCGGCCGCTGGGGTGCCGCGAGACCCGGTGCGACGAAGGACGGACCGGCCTCGATGGCCTCCTCCAGCCCGACGAACTCGGACTCCTCGCCATCCTCGTGGTCGTGGTCGTGCCCGTGGTCGTCCTCGACCTGGACCTCGAGGTTGAACAGGAACCCGACGGACTCCTCCTTGATGCCCTCCATCATCGCGGAGAACATGTCGAAGCCCTCGCGCTGGTACTCCACCAGCGGGTCGCGCTGGGAGTAGGCCCGCAGGCCGATGCCCTCGCGCAGGTAGTCCATCTCGTAGAGGTGCTCGCGCCACTTGCGGTCGAGCACCGAGAGGACGACCCGGCGCTCCAGCTCGCGCATGACCTCGCGGCCGACCTCGGCCTCCCGCTGGTCGTAGGCCCGCTGGGCGTCGGCCCGCAGGTCCTCGATCAGCTGGTCGCGGCTGATGCCGTTGCGGCCGCCGGCGTCGGCCTCGACCTTCTCGATCGTCAGCGAGATCGGGTAGAGGGTCTTCAGCGCGGTCCACAGCGCGTCCATGTCCCACTCGTCGGGGGCCTCGAGGGTCGCGGCCTGGACGTAGCTGGTGACGACGTCGTCGATCATCGCCCGCACCTGCGCCTGGAGGTCGGCGCCCTCGAGCACCGCGCGGCGCTCGGCGTAGATCACCTCGCGCTGGCGGTTCATCACGTCGTCGTACTTGAGGACGTTCTTGCGCGAGTCGAAGTTCTGCGCCTCGACCTGGGACTGCGCGGACGCGATCGACCGGGTCACGGACTTGGCCTCGATCGGCACGTCGTCGGGGACCTTGAGGGTGGTCAGGACGCGGTCGACCCAGTCGGACTTGAACAGGCGCATCAGGTCGTCCTCGAGGGAGAGGTAGAACCGCGACTCCCCGGGGTCGCCCTGACGGCCCGCACGACCGCGCAGCTGGTTGTCGATGCGGCGGGACTCGTGCCGCTCGGTGCCCAGCACGTAGAGCCCACCGAGCGCCTTCACCTCGTCGTGCTCGGCCTTGACCTGGGCGCTGATGCGCTCCAGCGTCGCGGGCCAGGCGGCGTTGTACTCGTCGGGGTTCTCCAGCGGGTCGAGGCCCTGCTTGCGCAGCTCCTGGTCGGCGAGGAACTCCACCGAACCGCCGAGCATGATGTCGGTGCCGCGGCCGGCCATGTTGGTGGCGACGGTCACCGCGCCCTTGTGTCCGGCCAGCGCGACGATCTTCGCCTCGTCCTCGTGGTGCTTGGCGTTGAGCACCGTGTGGGGGACGTTGCGCTTCTTGAGCAGCCCGGAGAGCAGCTCGGACTTCTCCACCGAGGTGGTGCCGACCAGGACCGGCTGACCGTGGGCGTGCCGCTCGGCGATGTCGTCGACGACGGCGTTGAACTTCGCCATCTCGGTGCGGTAGACGAGGTCGGGCTGGTCGATGCGGGCCATCGGCTTGTTGGTGCGGATCGGGACCACGCCGAGCTTGTAGATCTTGTCGAACTCCGAGGCCTCGGTCATCGCCGTACCGGTCATGCCGGAGAGCTTCTTGTAGAGGCGGAAGTAGTTCTGCAGGGTGACGGTCGCGAGGGTCTGGTACTCCTCGCGGATCTGCACGCCCTCCTTGGCCTCGATCGCCTGGTGCAGGCCCTCGTTGTAGCGGCGGCCGGCGAGGATGCGGCCGGTGTGCTCGTCGACGATGAGCACCTCGCCGTTGATGACGACGTACTCCTTGTCGTTGCGGAACAGCTCCTTGGCCTTGATGGAGTTGTTGAGGAACGAGATCAGCGGCGTGTTGACCGAGTCGTAGAGGTTCTCGATGCCGAGGTAGTCCTCGACCTTGGTGATGCCGGGCTCGAGGATCGAGACGGTGCGCTTCTTCTCGTCGACCTCGTAGTCGACGTCCTTGGTCAGCGTCCGCGCGATCTTGGCGAACTCGCCGTACCAGCGCACCTCGTCCTGGGTCGGGCCGGAGATGATCAGCGGCGTGCGCGCCTCGTCGATCAGGATCGAGTCGACCTCGTCGACGACGGCGAAGAAATGGCCGCGCTGCACGCACTCGTCGAGCGAGGACGCCATGTTGTCGCGCAGGTAGTCGAAGCCGAACTCGTTGTTGGTGCCGTAGGTGATGTCGCAGTTGTAGGCCTCGCGCCGCTCCGCGGGCCGCATGTCGGAGAGGATCATCCCGGTGGTCATGCCGAGGAACCCGTAGACGCGGCCCATCCACTCGGCGTGGTAGCGCGCGAGGTAGTCGTTGACGGTGACCACGTGGGCGCCCTCGCCGGCCAGCGCGTTGAGGTAGGCCGCCAGGGTCGCGACGAGGGTCTTGCCCTCACCGGTCTTCATCTCGGCGATGTTGCCCATGTGCAGGGCCGCCCCGCCCATGATCTGCACGTCGTAGTGGCGCTGGCCCAGCACCCGCTTGGCGGCCTCACGGACCACCGCGAACGCCTCGATCATCAGGTCGTCCAGCGTCTCGCCCTCGGCCAGCCGCTCGCGGAACAGCGCGGTCTGGTTGCGCAGGTCCTCGTCGGTCATGTCCACGAACTCGTCCTCGATGGCATTGACCGCACGGGCGATGCCCTCGAGCTGCCGCTGGATCTTGCCCTCGCCGATGCGAAGGATCTTGTCGATGATGGCAGGCACGAGCGTCTACTCCTGGGGTACTGCGTCGGGGTCTACGGGACCGGTCCGCCAGGTGGGCGCACCCGGCCGCGGATCATGCTACCCAGCGGATCGAGTCGGACCACGCCGCAGCCGCACCTGCCCGGCCGGTGCCGGGTCATCGGCGGACCTCCCGGATCAGACCTGCAGCCAGGTCGCCGCGTTGCTCGACGACGATGTCGCTCAGCCCGAGCCACCCCGCCATCCGGGCGAGCTCGGCAGCCAACTCCTCGGCGGTCTCCTCCGGGGCGTCCGGCTCACGGTGCGCGGACCGGACCACGAGCACCCCGGTGGCACGGTCGGCCTTGAGGTCGACCCGCGCCACGAGCCGGTCGCCGAGGAGGAAGGGCAGGACGTAGTAGCCGAACCGGCGCTTGTGGGCCGGCACGTAGATCTCGATGCGGTAGTGGAAGCCGAAGAGCCGCTCGGTGCGTTCGCGCTCCCACACCACCGGGTCGAAGGGGCTCAACAGCGTGCGCGCCGCGATCCGCCGGGGGCGGGCGGCCCCGGCGTGCAGGTAGACCGGGCGGGGCCAGTCCTCGACCCGGGCCGGCAGCAGTTCGCCCGCCTCGACGAGCTCGTCCACGGCCTGCTTCGCCGCGGTGCGGCCCATCCGGTAGTAGTCGGCCAGACAGCCGACGCTCGCGACCCCGTGGCTGCGCGCCGCCCGGCGGACCAGCTCGCGGACGGCCTCATCGGGTGCGGGGGTCGGTGCCGCGAGGACCGCCGCCGGCAGCACCCGCTCGGGCAGGTCGTAGACCACCTCGAACTGGGCGTTGCGACCGGCGATGGCGACGTCCCCCGCGGTGAAGAGGTAGTCGAGCACCTGCCGGGCCTGCGACCAGTTCCAGCCCCAGTGCTCGCGGGAGCGGGGCAGCCCGTCGTCGAGGTCGCGGGCGGTGACCGGTCCCCGCTCGCGCACCTCGGCCAGGACCGCGGCCGCCAGCTCCTCGCTGGTGGTGCGCCACCACTTGCCCCGCTGCGCGCGCATCCGTTCCATCCGGTGCCGCATGAGGGGCCACAGCTCGACCGGCATCAGCGCTTGGACGTGTGCCCAGTACTCCACCAGCCGGCGCGGACGCTCCTGCGCCGCCCGGCGCAGCAGGTCGACGTCGTAGGGACCCATCCGGGAGTACAACGGCAGGTAGTGCGCGCGCTGCAGCACGTTGACCGAGTCGACCTGGAGCAGGCCGGTGCGCCCGACGGTGCGGGCCAGGGTCCGCATCGTGGGCCGCGCGTGCGCGGGGTCGGCGAAGCCCTGCGCCGCGAGTGCGATCCGCCGGGCCTGGCCGGCCGATAGCGAGAGCGGACGCACCTGACCCCGCCGCGGCTCAGAGATCGAGCAGCTTCTCGCGGACGGCGTACATGACCGCCTCCATCCGCGAGTGGAGCTGGAGCTTCTCGAGGATGTTGCGGACGTGGTTCTTGACGGTGTTCTCGCTGATGTAGAGCTGCTTGGCGATCTCGCGGTTGTTCAACCCCTCCGCGACCTTGCGGAGCACCTCGAGCTCCCGCTCGGTCAACCGCGGCGTGGGCACCTGCTCACGGTCGGCGCGCGACATCTGCTTGAACTCGTCGATCAGCTTGACCGCCATCGACGGGCTGATCAGGGACTGCCCGTCGGCGACCACGCGGATGGCCTGCGCGACCTCGTCGATCGAGGAGTCCTTGAGCAGGTAGCCCGAGGCGCCGCTCTTGACCGCGTCGTAGAGGTCGCCCTCCTCGTCGCTGACGGTGAGCATGATGATCTTGGCCGAGGGGGCGACCTCCTTGATCGCCACGCAGGCCTCGATGCCGGACCCCTTGGGCATCCGGACGTCCATCAGGATCACGTCGGGGACGGTCACCGTGGCCAGCTCCACGGCCGAGGCCCCGTCGCTGGCCTCGCCCACGACCTCGATGTCGTCCTCGACCGCGAGCAGCATGGTCAGGCCGCGCCGGAACAGCTCCTGGTCGTCGACGACGAGGACGCGCACCGGCTCGGCGGCGGCGCTGGAGGGCAGGCTGACGGACACGGGTGCATCATGACACGACCGCGGGGGCGGGGAGCGCTTTCGGCTCCCTCGCCCCCGCGGTCGTCATGGCTCGGGCCTCAGGTGAGCTCGAGCGAGATCACGCCGTAGTCGTAGCCCCGACGGCGGTAGACCACCGAGGGCCGCTCGGACTCCTTGTCGACGAAGAGGAAGAAGTCGTGCCCGACCAGCTCCATCTCGTAGAGCGCCTGGTCGAGGGTCATCGGTGCGGCGCTGTGGGTCTTCTCCCGCACCACCAGGGGGCCGTCGCCGACGACGGAGAGCGGGCCGACCCGACGGGTCTCCTCCCCCTCCTCGGCGGACCCGTTGAACTCCTCGACCAGCGTGGTCGAGGTCGACGGTGCCGTCTCCTCGAGCGCCTCGGCGATGGAGGCGGGCCGGCGGTTGCGCCCGCGGTGCACCCGGCGCCGGTCGGCGGCGCGGCGCATCTGGGACGCCATCTTGTCGAGGGCGAGATCGAGGGCGGCCATCTTGTCCTCGGCGGCCGCCTCGGCCCGGATCACCGGGCCCTTGCTGAAGGCGGTGAGCTCGACCCGGACCGCGCGGTCGTGCAGGCGCGGATTGCGCTCGGCCTCGACCTCCACCTCCACCCGCATCAACCGGTGGTCGTGCTTCTCGAGCCGGGACAACTTCTCCTGGGCGTGCGCACGGAACCGGTCCGTCACCTCGCAGTTCCGGGCATTGACCACGACGTCCACGTGAACCTCCTGCAGTCGGCTACCTCGTCGGTGAGTCGACCGGACCGCGGGTGGAGCTGTCGGGGCAGAGCACCCCGGAGCGTCGATCGCGGGCCGGGAGTGACTCCATACACAGACGTTAGACGGCCCGGCAAGGAAACGGTAGGGCGGCCCGCCGCGGGGTGGCCGCGACCGCGGCGAGCCCGAGCACCGGTACGCCCGCGACCTCGAGCGCCCGCTGCGCCTCCCGGAGCGTCGCCCCCGTGGTCACCACGTCGTCGCATACGACGACGTGCACCGGGCCGAGCGCCGGCAGCGCGGCGCGGGGCCGTGGTCGCACCCGCATCCCTCCCACGACGTTCGCCAGCCGCCCGGCCGCACCGAGCTCGCCCTGGTCGCGGACGCCGGGTCGCACCGCCAGCAGTCCGACCCGCCGGGCGGCGAGCCCGCGACGGCGCAGGGACCGCGCGGCGACGCCGCCCAACCGACCGGGGGCATCGACGCCGCGGGCCCGGACGCTCGAGGCCCGCGAGGGC
>JAJUGK010000032.1 GCA_029268205.1 Nocardioidaceae bacterium | reverse complement strand
GCCGCACGGCACCACGATCGTGGCCGCGACCTTCACCGGCGGCGTCGTGATGGCCGGCGACCGCCGGGCGACGATGGGCAACATCATCGCCCAGCGCGACATCGAGAAGGTGTTCCCGGCCGACGAGTACAGCGTCGTCGGCATCGCGGGCACCGCCGGACTCGCCGTCGAGCTGGTGCGGCTCTTCCAGACCGAGCTCGAGCACTACGAGAAGATCGAGGGCACGACGCTCTCGCTCGACGGCAAGGCCAACCGGTTGGCGGCGCTCATCCGCGGCAACCTGCCGATGGCGATGCAGGGGCTCGCGGTCGTGCCGTTGTTCGCCGGCTTCGACCTGCGCGCCGGTCAGGGCCGGATCTTCTCCTACGACGTCACCGGCGGACGCTATGAGGAGACCGCCTTCCACGCGGTCGGCTCCGGGTCGCTGTTCGCCCGGGGCGCCCTCAAGAAGCTCTACCGGGAGGACCTCTCCGAGGCCGAGGCGATCACGGCGACCGTCCAGGCGCTCTACGACGCCGCCGACGACGACTCCGCGACCGGCGGGCCCGACATCGCGCGCCGGATCTTCCCGGTCGTCAGCGTGGTCACCGCCGACGGCTTCCGCCGCGCCTCCGCCGAAGAGATCGCCGACGTCGCCGACCGGGTCATCTCGGCCCGGCTGACCCGCCCCGACGGCCCCGCCGCCGACCTGCTGTGAGGAGCCCGCGATGAGCATGCCGTTCTACGTCTCGCCCGAGCAGCTGATGAAGGACCGGGCAGACTTCGCCCGCAAGGGGATCGCCCGCGGCCGCTCCGTGGTCGCCGTGCAGTACGCCGACGGCGTCGTCTTCGTCTCCGAGAACCCGTCCCAGGCCCTGCACAAGATCAGCGAGCTCTACGACCGGCTCGCCTTCGCCGCGGTCGGGCGCTACAACGAGTTCGAGAACCTCCGCATCGCCGGCGTCCGGCTCGCCGACATGCGCGGCTACGCCTACGACCGGCGCGACGTCACCGGTCGCGGGCTGGCCAACGCCTACGCCCAGACCCTGGGGACGATCTTCTCCAGCGGCGGTGAGAAGCCGTACGAGGTCGAGATCTTCGTCGCCGAGATCGGGGAGAGCGCCGCCGAGGACCAGATCTATCGGTTGACCTTCGACGGCCAGGTCTATGAGGAGCACCGGTTCGCGGTGATGGGCGGGACCCACGACAAGGTCGACGCCTACCTCTCCGAGCACTACCGCGAGGGGCTCGACCTCCCCGCCGCCATCCGGCTCGCGGTCGACGCGCTCGGCCACGACGACGAGGCGCCCCGGAGCATCCCGGTCACCGACCTGGAGGTGGCGGTCCTCGACCGCACCCGCAGCCAACCGCGCAAGTTCAAGCGGGTGCTGCCACCCGCCCTCGAGCCGCTCCTGCGCGACCGGACGTGACCTCGCCCTGGGGGACTGACGAGCAGCGCCGGTGGGTGCGGGTCGGCGACGACCGGCCGCTGCACGTCGGGTTCCAGAGCGTCTACGCCCGCGACTACCGGTTGCCCGACGGGACCGAGGCGGTGTGGGAGATGGACGGCCTCGCCCCGGTCGTCGGGGTGCTCGCGCTGACCGACGACGACCTGCTGGTCATGGTGCGCCAGTACCGGCCCGGACCCGACCGGGTCGCGATGTGCCTGCCCGGCGGCCTGGTCGACCCCGGGGAGGAGCCGGTGGCGGCCGCGGTCCGCGAGCTGCGCGAGGAGACCGGCTACACGGCCCGGACCTGCGAGGTCGTGGCGAGCGTCCGCGGCCCGGTGGACCTGAACCCGTCCTACGTGGCCATCGCCCGCGGCGCCCGCCTCACCCATCCGCAGGAGCTCGACCCCTATGAGGACTGCGAGGTCGTGCTGCGGACGCCCCAGGAGGTCCGGGCCGAGGCCCGCGCGGGGCTGATGACCGGCACGGAGCTGGTCTACCTCGCGTTGGACCACGCCGGGCTGTTGTGCCTGAACTAGGCTCGATCCATGGACCGGCGGATCTTCGGCATCGAGAACGAGTACGGCGTGACGTGCACGTTCCGCGGACAGCGCCGGCTCAGCCCCGACGAGGTCGCGCGCTATCTCTTCCGCAAGGTCGTCTCGTGGGGCCGCAGCAGCAACGTCTTCCTGCGCAACGGCGCTCGGCTCTACCTCGACGTCGGTAGCCACCCGGAGTACGCCACCCCCGAGTGCGACGACGTCGTGGAGCTCATCACCCACGACAAGGCCGGGGAGCGGGTGCTCGAGGGCCTGCTGATCGACGCCGAGGAGCGCCTCCACGACGAGGGCATCGCCGGCGACATCTACCTGTTCAAGAACAACACCGACTCCGCCGGCAACTCCTACGGGTGCCACGAGAACTACCTGGTCGGGCGCCAGGGGGAGTTCTCCAAGCTCGCCGACGTGCTGATCCCGTTCCTGGTGACCCGGCAGATCATGGTCGGCGCGGGCAAGATCAACCAGACCCCGCGCGGCGCGTCGTACTCCGTCAGCCAGCGCGCCGAGCACATCTGGGAGGGGGTCTCCAGCGCGACGACCCGCTCCCGGCCGATCATCAACACCCGCGACGAGCCGCACGCCGACGCCGAGCGCTACCGCCGGCTGCACGTCATCGTCGGCGACTCCAACATGAGCGAGACGACGGCGCTGCTCAAGGTCGCCTCCTGCGACCTGGTGCTCCGGATGATCGAGGAGGGGGTCGTGATGCGCGACCTCACCATGGAGAACCCGATCCGGGCCATCCGGGAGATCTCGCACGACACGACCGGCCGCCGCAAGGTGCGCCTGGCCAACGGTCGCGAGGCCTCCGCGCTGGACATCCAGCACGAGTACTTCAGCCGGGCGCACGACTTCGTCCAGCGACGCGAGTTGCACACCCCGGTCATCGAGCGGACCCTCGACCTGTGGGAGCGCACCCTCAAGGCGGTCGAGTCCGACGATCTGTCCCTGGTCGAGCGGGAGATCGACTGGGTGATCAAGTGGCGTCTCATCGAGCGCTACCGCGCCCAGCACGGGCTGCCGCTGGGCCACCCTCGGGTCGCCCAACTCGATCTGGCCTACCACGATATCCGCCGCGACCGCGGTCTCTACTACCTCCTCGAGCGTCGCGGAGCGGTCGAGCGGGTCACCCGGGACCTCGAGGTCTTCGAGGCCAAGTCCGTCCCGCCGCAGACGACCCGCGCCCGGCTGCGCGGGGAGTTCATCAAGCGCGCTCAGGAGCGCCGGCGGGACTTCACCGTCGACTGGGTGCACCTCAAGCTCAACGATCAGGCACAGCGCACCGTGCTGTGCAAGGACCCGTTCCGCGCGTACGACGAGCGCGTCCACCGGTTGATCGAGGGCATGTGAGCCCGAGCCGGCGCAGGGCGGTGTGAGGCGCGCCCGGTCCGCTCGCGGGCGGCGCCCGCGTGCCCGGTAGCCTGACCGACGGTCCCCGAGACCCCGATCCGACCGATCGGTCTGTCGACTGTCCTGCTGAGGAGATCCTCCGTGTCGCGTCTGCGCCGCCTGACCGCCCTGACCACCGCCGCCGCCGTACTGCTCGTCACCGCCGCGTGCGGCAACGACGATGAGGGCGGCAACGACGCGGGCGGCGCCCTCGGCGACGTGACGGTCGAGGGGGAGGTCGGGGAGAAGCCCGAGGTCACGCTCCCCGACGGCTTCGAGCTCGACGAGACCGCCAGCGACGAGATCGTCTCGGGCGACGGTGTCCCGCTGGTCGCGGGCCAGCCGGCGATCATCCACATCACCATGGTCAACGTCCGCACCGGTGAGGTCGCGATCAGCACCTACGACCAGGACCAGCCGCTGGCGCTGCCGTCCCTGGACGAGGCGAACCTCTTCGGCACCATGGTCGAGGCGATCGAGGGCGCCTCCTCCGGCAGCCGCTACGTCTTCGGGATGCTCCCCGCGGACCTGTACGGCGAGCAGGGCAACACCCAGCTCGGCATCGAGGGCGAGGACCAGGTGATCGCGGTCGTCGACGCGATCTCGGGCCCGCCCGAGGAGGTCATCGACGGCCCCGAGGGCACCGCGGTCGACCCTCCGAAGGGCGCTCCGAAGGTCGTGGAGGATGGCGACGGTCTCGTCACCGGCCTCGACTTCTCCGGGCTGCCTGCCCAGGCCCCGAAGAAGTTCCAGGTCATCACGCTGATCGAGGGGGAGGGCCCGGAGTCCCGCGACGACTCCGTGGTCACCTTCAACTACCTGGGTCAGATCTGGGGCAAGAAGAAGGTCTTCGACGAGAGCTACACCCGCGAGCCGTCGCCGTTCGGGCTCGGTGTGAGCGGTCTGATCCCCGCCTGGGACGAGGGGCTGGTCGGGCTCAAGCGCGGCAGCCGGGTGCTCATCATCGCGCCGCCGGAGATGGGCTACGGCGACCAGGACCGGCCGGGCATCCCGGCCAACTCGACCCTGGTCTTCGTGGTGGACGTCCTCGGCGTCAGCTGACCTGCGGCCGCCCGCCCACGGCGGCGCCGACTCCGGCAGACTCCTCCCATGGCCAGCGACGAGAAGACCGAGCGCCTGCTCAACCTGCTCATCACCCTCCTCGTCTCCCGGACCTACGTCACCAAGGACCGGTTGCGGGCGGTGATCGAGGGCTACCGCGACCTGGACGACGCGGCCTTCGAGAAGAAGTTCGAGCGGGACAAGGACGAGCTGCGGGCGCTCGGGGTCCCGATCGAGATCGGCTCCCACGAGCCGTACTTCGACGACGCCGTCGGCTACCGGGTGCGCCCCGACGCGTTCGCGCTGCCCGACATCGAGCTGACCGCCGACGAGGCGGCGGTGGTGGGCCTGGCCGCTCGGGTGTGGCAGCACGCCGGGCTCGCCGCCCGGACGGGCGACGCGTTGCGCAAACTCACCGCCGCCGGGGTCGAGGTGGACCGGTCGGCGCTCGACATCGCCCAGCCCCGGCTGGATGCGACCGAGCCGGCGTTCGCCGATCTCTGGGACGCCACCCAGCGCCGGATGCCGGTGACCTTCGCCTACCGGCGGTCCGGGGCGGCGGAGGCCAGCGCCCGCACCGTCCGGCCCTGGGGCCTGGTCTCCTCGCAGGGCCGCTGGTACCTCGCCGGGTTCGATGTCGACCGCGACGACACCCGGATCTTCCGGCTCTCCCGGATCGAGGGCGCCGTACGCCGGGCCGGCCGCCCGGGGAGCTTCACCGTGCCCGACGACCTGGACCTGCGGTCCCTGACCCGTACGCTGCTGCCCACCGAGCCGGTCGCCGAGGCCCGCCTGCTGGTCCGCCCCGGGGCCGGGCTCGGCCTGCGCGCCCGTGCCAGCGAGGTGCGCGCGGCCACCGGAGCGACCCCGCCGGGGGAGTGGGAGGAGCTGCGCGTGCCGTACGCCCGCGAGGACGCGCTGGTCGACGAGGTGCTGTCCTACGGACCGGTCGTCGTGGTGCGCGACCCGGAGTCGGCCCGTGCCGCCGTCGTGCGCCGGCTCACGTCCGTCGTGGAGGGGCCGGCATGAGCAGCGCCCGCGCCCAGCTCGCCCGGATGCTCGCGTTGGTGCCCTACCTCCAGCGCCGGGAGGCGGTCCCGCTCGAGGAGGTCGCCCGCGACCTCGGGGTGTCCGCCGACCAGGTCGTGCGCGATCTCAACGTCCTCTGGTTCTGCGGGCTCCCCGGCCTCGGGATGGGCGACCTGATCGAGGTCGACATGGACGCGCTCGACGGGGAGGGCGTCGTCCGGGTCTCCAACGCCGACTACCTCAGCCGCCCGCTCCGGCTCCGGGCCGACGAGGCGAGCGCCCTCCTGGTCGCCCTGCAGACGCTGCGCGCGACCACGCCCGCCGACCAGCACGGGGTCATCGACAGCGTGATCGGCAAGATCGCGGCGGCCGCCGAGGACGGCGGAGCGCACGCCGATCAGGTGGCGGTGCAGGTCGCCGACGCGGGCGCCGAGGTCGAGGTGCGTGACCGGCTCGAGCGGGCGCTCGCCGACCGCCGGCAGGTGCGATTGACCTATCACGTGCCCTCACGCGACGAGGTGACCGAGCGGGTCGTGGATCCGCTCGGCCTGCTGGTCCACGACGGTCGTGCCTATCTCCGGGCGTGGTGCCATCTGGCCGGGGGCGAGCGACGCTTCCGGCTCGACCGGGTCCGCGCGGCGGTGGTGCTCGGGAGCACCGTCTCCTCGCCGCGACCGGACGCCGGCGCGTCGCCGGCCGAGCTCGACGAGGCGATCTTCACCCCGGCTCCCGAGGCCGGGACGGCGCGGCTGCTGCTGGCCGGCCCCGCCCGCTGGGTGGCCGACTACGTCCCCCACGAGGGGGCGCGGGAGACCGACGAGGGGCTCGAGGTCACGCTGCGGGTCGGCGATCCGCGGTGGCTCGAGCGGCTCGTGCTGCAGTGCGCCCCCCATGCCCGCGTGCTGGAGCCCACCACAGTCGCACGGCGGGTGCGCGAACTCGCGGCGGCGAGCCTGGAGCTCTACGGCCCCGCCTGATCGGCGCTCGCAGCCGCCGGGCGCGTACGATGGAACGCAGGCACCACCCGCACGTCGACGCGAAGAGGACATCATGCTCATCCCGCAGGTCTTGGGTCTCGGCCCCGGCGAGATCGCCATCATCGTCGGTGTGCTCGTGCTGTTGTTCGGTGCCAAGAAGCTCCCGGAGCTGGCCCGGGGGAGCGGGCGGGCGCTGCGGATCTTCAAGGCCGAGACCAAGGGCCTGATGACCGACGACGACGATGAGACCCGCCCGGCACGGCCGCTGGAGGGTCCGGAGGCCGGAACCCAGCCGCCGGCGACCTCCGAGCGGAACCCCGACCGAGACCGCTGAGGCGGTGGCGGTAGCCGCCGGCCTGGTCCGGCTCTTCCGCGGCGCGCCGCAGCACCCCGTCGGCCCGGGCGGCAAGATGCCGCTGGCCGACCACCTGCGTGAGCTGCGCGCGCGGATCCTGCGTGCGGTGACGGTCCTGGTCGTGGCGATGATCGTCGCCCTGTTCTTCTACGACACCCTCTCCGACCTGGTCAGCCGGCCCTACGAGCAGGCCATCGGCCGGCTCGAGGACGTCGAGAGCGAGCTGATCATCTCGGGGGTCGGCGGCCCGCTGCTGCTGCAGCTCAAGCTCTCCGCGATCGCCGCGGTCGTGGTGACCAGCCCCTATTGGCTCTACCAGATCTGGGCGTTCGTGATGCCCGGTCTGCACCGGCACGAGCGCCGTTGGACCCGGGTGTTCACCGCGGTGGCCGGCCCGCTGTTCATCGGCGGCGTCGCGGTCGGCTACTACGTGCTCCCCAAGGGCCTGCAGGTGCTGATCGACTTCACCCCGATCGGGGTGACCAACCTGGTCGACTTCGACGTCTACCTCTCCTTCTTCATCCGGCTGCTGCTGGTGTTCGGCATCGCCTTCGAGATCCCGCTGTTCATCGTCATGCTCAGCCTGGTGGGCGTCCTCTCCGCCCGCGCGCTGGCCGAATATCGCGCCTGGATCATCGTCGGCACGTTCGTGTTCGCCGCTGTGGCCACCCCCTCGACCGACCCGTTCACGATGCTCTTCCTGGCCATCCCGATGCTGGTGCTGATCTTCCTCAGCGAGGGCATCGTGCGGCTGATCGAGCGGCGACGCGGCCCGGCCGAGTCCGAGACCTGGGACGACGACGAGGCCTCCCCCCTCGACGAGCGCCCCTCACCCCTCGACGACGAGGTCGACTGGTGACAGCACCGCGGATCACCGAGGCCGACCCGTTCGAGTTGCCCGAGTGGCTCGGCCTGGGGGAGGTCGAGTGGACCACCGAGTCGCCGCTGGTCGGCGCCGGGCTGGTGACCGGCCGGCTGCGGCAGGACGACCACAGCCACCCCGCCGACCTGCTCGCGGCCGACCGGGCCTACCCGGTCGTGAGCCTCCCCGACCCGTGGCGGACCCCGGCCCACCAGGCGTGGACCCACGGGGAGGTCCTGCTGCTGGAGATCGACGGCCGGCTGACCCTCGCCGTACCGGGCCACGCGTTCACCGTCGACCTGGCACTGGAGGGGCTGCGCCGCCTGGCGCGCGCCGTCGGCGTACCGGCCCATCGGTTCGTCGCCGCCCTCCGGCTGTGACCCGCGCCCCCGACCTGCGGGCGGCCGACGGGCGGAGGTCCTAGAGTCGGCGAGGTGAGCAGCACCCCCGTGCGCGAGATCGCGCTGGTGATCAACCCCGGCGCCGGCCGGGGCCGGGGCACCCGCGCGGCCACCGCCGCCCTCCCCGCCCTGCGTCGCTCCGGCCTGCGGGTCCACACCCTCATCGGCCGCTCGGCCGAGGACAGCCTGCGGTTGGCGCAGCAGGCGGTCGGGGCCGGGGTCGACGCCCTCGTCGTCTGCGGCGGCGACGGCATGGTCAACCTCGGCGCCCGGGCCGTCACCGGCACCGGCGTCCCCCTCGGCGTGATCCCGGGCGGCACGGGCAACGATGTGGCGCGCTACCTCGGTCTGGACCCGCGCGACCCGGTGGCCGCCGCCGCGGTCGTGGCGGGCGGACGGACCCGGTGCGTCGACACCGCCGTGGTGGCGGGGCGTCCGTTCGTGACCGTCATGGCGGCGGGCTTCGACGCCCGCGTCAACGAGCGGGCCAACCGGATGCGCTGGCCGCGGGGGCAGATGCGCTACAACCTGGCCACGCTCGCCGAGCTCGGCGTCTTCCGGCCGCTGCCCTACGTGCTCGAGCTCGACGGCACCGTACTGCGGACCGAGGCGATGCTGGTCGCGATCGGCAACGGGCCGTCCTTCGGGGGTGGGCTGCGGATCACCGAGGGCGCGGCGATCGACGACGGTTTGCTCGACGTCGTCATCATCGAACCCATCACCAAGCCCGACCTCGTCCGGACCTACCCGAAGCTCTACAGGGGGACCCACGTGCGCCACCCGGCCTACCGACACCACCGCGTCCGGGAGGTGACCGTCGCCGCACCGGGGATCGTCGCCTACGCCGACGGTGAGCGCTTCGGGCCGCTGCCGCTGACGGTCGCCGTCGACCCCGCCGCGCTGACCGTGCTGGTGCCGTGATGGCAGGGGCGCCCGAGGAGGACCTCGCACCGGCGGCCCGGTACGCCGCGTTCCGCTCCCGGCAGCGGCACCCGGTCCTGGCGGAGTTCGTCGAGCTGCAGGCCTTCGCCCTCGACGACTTCCAGCTGCGCGCCTGCCGCGAGGTGGAGGAGGGGCGCGGTGTGCTCGTGGCCGCCCCGACCGGGTCGGGCAAGACGATCGTCGGCGAGTTCGCGGTGCACCTCGCGCTCGCCCAGGGGAGGAAGGCGTTCTACACCACCCCGATCAAGGCGCTGTCGAACCAGAAGTACGCCGACCTGGTCCGCCGCTACGGGCCGGAGAAGGTCGGCCTCCTCACCGGTGACCGGACCATCAACGGCGAGGCGCCGGTCGTGGTCATGACGACCGAGGTGCTGCGCAACATGCTCTACGCCGGGTCGCGCACCCTCGCCGGCCTCGGCTTCGTCGTCATGGACGAGGTGCACTACCTCGCCGACCGTGCCCGCGGCGCGGTCTGGGAGGAGGTCATCATCCACCTCCCCGAGTCGGTCTCGGTCATCTCGCTCTCGGCGACGGTGTCGAACGCCGAGGAGTTCGGGGAGTGGCTGGCCACCGTGCGCGGCGAGGTCACCACCATCGTCGAGGAGCGACGCCCGGTCCCGCTCTACCAACACGTGATGGTGGGCCGGAAGCTCGTCGACCTGTTCGCCGACAGCGACGACCACGACCCGGGGTTCCCGCGCGAGGGCGCCCAGGTCAACCCCGAGCTGGTCCGCATCGCCCGTGACGACTGGGCCAGCACCCGCATCCGCGATCGCCGCAGCCCCCGCGGTCAGGGCCGCAACGCCCCGGGCCGCAACCGGGGCCGCAACATCGGCAACGGTCGCCGCGTCTGGGTCCCCAGCCGCCCGGAGGTGGTCGACCGCCTCGAACGCGCCGACCTGCTCCCGGCGATCGTGTTCGTGTTCAGCCGCGCGGGCTGCGACGCCGCGGTGAAGCAGTGTCTGGACGCGAACCTCTGGCTGAACTCGCCGGAGGAACGCGAGGAGGCGATCGGCTACGTCGAGGCCCAGTGCGCCTCGATCCCGCGGGACGACAAGGTCGTCCTCGGCTACCACGACTTCCTCGAGGGGCTCTCGCGCGGCGTCGCCGCGCACCACGCCGGGCTGCTGCCGGCGTTCAAGGAGATCGTCGAGCAGTTGTTCCTCCGCGGGCTGTGCAAGGTGGTCTTCGCGACCGAGACGCTGGCCCTGGGCATCAACATGCCGGCCCGCTCGGTGGTGATCGAGCGCTTGTCGAAGTGGAACGGCGAGACCCACGCCGACATCACCCCGGGGGAGTACACCCAGCTCACCGGCCGCGCCGGCCGCCGCGGGATCGACGTCGAGGGCCACGGCATCGTGCTGTGGCAGCAGGGGCTGGACCCGAAGCGGCTGGCCGGGCTCGCCTCGACCCGCACCTATCCGCTCAACTCCTCGTTCCGGCCGTCCTACAACATGGCGGTGAATCTGGTCCACCAGCTCGGGCGCCACACCGCCCGCGAGGTGCTCGAGTCGTCCTTCGCACAGTTCCAGGCCGACCGGGCGGTCGTCGGGCTGGCCCGGCAGCTGCGCAAGGCCGAGGACGCCCTGGAGGGGTACGCCGAGGCGGCCCAGTGCCACCTGGGCGACTTCATGGAGTACGCCGGACTGCGGCGCCGGCTCTCCGATGTGGAGTCGCGGCAGGCCCGGGCACGTCGGCACGACCGGCGCAACGACGTCATCGGCTCGCTGATGGCGCTGCGTCCCGGGGACGTCATCGACGTACCCGCCGGGAAGTTCGCCGGCATCGCGGTCGTGGTCGACCCCGGCAACACCCGCCGGGGCGAGGAGCCGCGCCCGTTCGTGGTCACCCTCGACCGACAGGCCCGTCGGCTGAACCTGATGGACTTCCCGACGCCGGTGGAGGCGTTCGCGCGGCTGCGGGTGCCGAAGAACTTCAACGGTCGCGACCCGCAGCAGCGCCGCGATCTCGCCTCGGCACTGCGCTCCCGCACCCAGGGCATCGCGCCGCCGCCACGGGCGTTCGCGACCGAGGACCGCCGGACCACCCCGGCCGCGAAGGAGGAGATCGACCGGCTCCGCGCGGAGCTGCGCGCCCACCCCTGCCACGGGTGTCCCGACCGCGAGGACCACGCCCGCTGGGCTGAGCGGCACTTCAAGCTGCACCGGGACTCCCAGACGCTCGCCCGGCGCATCGAGCAGCGGACCAACAGCATCGCCCGCCAGTTCGACCGGGTCTGCGATGTCCTCACCGACCTCGGCTACCTCGAGGAGGTCGAGACCGCACCGGGCGAGGCGGACGACGAGGCGGGCCGCCGCACCGTCGTCACGCCGCGCGGCGCGCGGCTGATGCGGCTCTACAGCGACCTCGACCTGGTCGCCGCCGAAGCGCTCCGCGAGGGCCTGTGGGATGCCCTCAACCCCAGCGAGCTCGCCGCGGTGCTCTCGACCCTCGCGTTCGAGGCACGCCGCCCCGAGGACGCCGGGGCGCCGCGGCTCCCGGGCGGTCGGGTGCGGCCGGCGATCGAGGACACCGTCGCGCTCTGGCGCGAGCTGGAGGCCTTGGAGCGCGAGCACAAGCTGGACTTCCTCCGCGAGCCCGACCCGGGGTTCGCCTGGGCCGCCTTCCGGTGGGCCGAGGGGGACGAGCTCGACGACGTGCTGCGGGTGGTCGACCTGCCCGCGGGCGACTTCGTGCGCTGGATGAAGCAGCTGCTCGACCTGCTCGGTCAGGTCGCCGACGCCGCGGGCGACTCCCCGGTGCGCCGCACGGCGCGGTCCGCGATCGGCCTGTTGCGCCGGGGGATCGTCGACTACGACGACGGCGAGGCCTGAGGCCCGGCCAACGCCTCGGTCAGCCGCTCGGCGGAGCTGCCCAGACCCCACCGGCGGGTGAGCTGCTCCGCCCCCGCGGCGTCGGCGATGCCGCGCAGCCGCAGGTCGGGGGAGCCCAGGTCGAGGTCGCGCACCACCGCCACCACCTGCGGGGCGACGTCGAGGTAGGGCGCTGCCTCCTTGAGCTTGCGGCGTACGCCGGGGGCGATCTCGGCGGCCGGGTCCTCCGCCGCGGCCCGGATTCCCTCGAGGTCGCCGAACCGCAGCAGCAGGGTCGCCGCGGTCTTCTCGCCGACGCCGGGAACCCCCGGCAGCCCGTCGGAGGTGTCCCCGCGGAGGGTGGCGAAGTCGGCGTACTGCTGGGGGAGGACGCCGTACTTACCGACCACCCAGGCGGTGTCGACCCGCTCGTGCCGGCCCACCCCGCGCGCGGTGTAGAGCACCCGCACCGCCGCCTCGTCGTCGACGAGCTGGAACAGGTCGCGGTCACCGGTGACGATGTCGACCGGCATGCCGGCGTCGGTCGCCAGGGTGCCGATCACGTCGTCGGCCTCGTGCTCCGGTGCTCCCACGATCGGCAGCCCCCACGCGTCGAGGACGTCGCGGATGATCGGCACCTGGACCTCCAACGGGTCGGGCACCTCCTCGACGTCGGTGCCGCCGGGGACGGCTGCAACCACCCGGTGCGCCTTGTAGGAGGGCAGCAGGTCGACGCGCCACTGCGGACGCCAGTCGTCGTCCCAGCAGCAGGCCAGGTGGGTGGGGCGGTAGTCCGCGACGAGCCGGCTGATGAAGTCCATCAGTCCGCGGACGGCGTTGACCGGGGTGCCGTCGTCGGCGCGCAACGAGTCGGGCATCCCGAAGAACGCGCGGAAGTACAACGAGGCGGTGTCCAGGAGCAGCATGCGGTCGGTCACGCCGAGGAGTCTGTCACCCCACTACGCTGCGGGTGTGGAAGAGACCGACCTGCGCATCCTGGCGCTCCTCGCCGAGGACGGCCGCATGTCCTACACCGACCTCGGCAGGGCCACCGGCCTGTCGACCTCGGCGGTCCACCAGCGCGTGAAGCGACTCGAGCAGCGCGGCGTGATCAAGGGGTACGGCGCCACGATCGACTACGACCAGCTCGGCAAACCGCTGACGGCGTTCATCTCGATCACCCCGATCGACGTCTCGGCGCCCGACGACTACCCCGACCGGTTGCGGGAGGTCACCGAGATCGAGAGCTGCTGGTCGGTGGCCGGGACCGAGTCCTACATCCTCAAGGTCCGCGTCGGCACCCCGGTCGACCTCGAGCACCTGCTCTCGCGCATCCGCGGCCTGGCCAACGTCACCACCCGGACCACGATCGTGCTGTCGACCGCCTACGAGAACCGGCCGGTCTGACGCCAGTAGTCCTGGCCCTCCGGCGGCAGCGTGTGGATCGGGTCGTAGTAGGGATAGGTCCGCTCGCGCAGGTCGACCTCGTCGCCCTCGATGGAGGTGCGGTAGTTCTTGGTCCACTCGCTGATGCCGCGCACGCGGTCGTACTCCGCGACCTGGTGCACCCAGCGCTTGCCGACGAACGGCACGTCGCAGACGATCCGCGGGGTGGCGAAGCCCGGCAGGTAGCCCATGATGTGGTGCTGGAGGCGCTGCGCGTCGGCGACCGAGACCCGCCAGTGCTCCGCAGCGGGGATCATGTCGCACATGTAGAAGTAGTAGGGCATGATCTGCGCGCCGTCGAGCAGGGCGAAGCACAGGTCGAGCAGCGCGTGCGGGTCGGCGTTGACCCCGTCGAGCAGCACCCCCTGGTTGCGGACATCGCGCACGCCGGCGTCGAGCATCGCCCGGGTCGCCTCGGCCACCAGGGGCGTCACGGAGTGCGCATGGTTGGCGTGGGTGTGGATGGCGAGCGCGACGCCGCGGTCGCGGGCCAGGCCCGCCACCCGGGTCATGCCCGCGCGCACCTCGTCGGAGAGCCAGTGCTGCGGCAGGCCGACCAGTGCCTTCGAGGCGAGCCGGACGTCGCGGACGGTCTCGATCTCCAGCAGCCGGGTGAGGAAGTCCTCCAGGCGCCGCCACGGGAGGTTCGCGACGTCGCCGCCGGAGACGACCACGTCGCGGACCGTGGGCGTACGCCGCAGGTAGGCGAGCATCGCGTCGTGCCGGTCGACCGGCTTGAGGTCGAACTTCAGCTTGTCGACGGTGGGGGTGGAGTTGCCGACGAGGTCCATCCGGGTGCAGTGCCCGCAGTACTGCGGGCAGGTGGGCAGCAACTCGGCGAGCACCTTGGTGGGATACCGGTGCGTGAGTCCCTCGGCGACCCACATGTCGTGCTCGTGCAGTGAGTCGCGCTGTGCGTACGGGTGGGAGGGCCAGTCGGTGCGCCGGTCGGAGAAGACCGGGACCATGTAGCGGCGCACCGGGTCGGCGTAGACCGCCTCCGTCCAGGATCCGGGGGCACCCGGAACCCCGGCCGACCCCGAGTGGGGCGCGATCGTGTTCAGCATCTGCGGCGGGAGCAGCATCGACATCGTGGCCCGCTCCCGCTGGTCGCGCTCGAGATCGGCATAGAACCGCTCGTCGACCAGGTCGCCCCACACCGCCCGCAGCTGCGCGACGTTCTTCACGCAGTGCGCGCGCTGCCACTGCACCGAGCGCCACTCGGTCTCGGTCACGTCGCGCCAACCGGGCAACCGGCGCCAGTCCGGCTCGACCAGGTCGCGCTGGTGGTAGGTGTAGGGCTGACCGATGGCCAGGCCGATCGACGTCTCGATAGTCATGATGATCTGAGGTTACGATGCGATCCTTCGGCGAGTCCACCACTACGCCGGATGATTTGCGGTAGCAAAGAGATATGGCAGGGAAATCATGACCACGACGGTCTCCGACCCGACCGGTGTCCACCGCGTCCTCGCGCCGGCCGGCACGCTGCCGCAGGCCGCGGAGCGCCTCGACACCCGGCCGACGCTGTGGCCAGACGAGGTCCGGGTGCGCGTCCGCCGGCTCAACCTCGACGCCGCGTCGTTCCGCCAACTGTGCGCGGCCCACCCCGACGCCGGTGACCGGCGACGGGCGGTGCTCGACATCGTGGCCGGCCGCGGCAAGATGCAGAACCCGGTCACCGGCTCCGGTGGAATGCTCATCGGCACGGTCGAGGAGGTCGGTCCGGGCTCCCCGCTCGGCCTCGGCGTCGGCGACCCGGTCGCGACGCTCGTGTCGTTGACCCTGACCCCGCTGGTCCTCACCGACGACCTGCGCGACTGGGACGGCCTCTCCGAGCAGGTCCCGTGCGACGGGTACGCGATCCTCTTCGGCCGCTCCATCGCCGCGCGACTGCCAGCCGACCTCCCCGAGTCGCTCGCTCTCGCGGTGCTCGACGTGTGCGGCGCGCCGGCGCTGACCAGCCGGATCACCGGTTCGTACGCCGACGCGGTGGTCGCCGTCGTCGGGGGAGCGGGCAAGTCCGGGTCCCTCGCCCTGGCCGCCGCACGGGCCGCCGGCGCCGTACGCACCATCGGCGTCGTGCCGCACGAGGAGGAGGCCGCACTCCTGCGCAGCGCCGGGCTCGCCGACGCCGTCGTGATCGCCGATGCCCGCGACCCGCTGGCGCTGCGCGACGCCGTGGCCTCCGCGGGCGGCCCCGCCGACGTGACGGTCGTCTGCGTCGACGTGCCGGGGTGCGAGGGCGGCGCGGTGCTGGCGACCCGCGATGGCGGGACGGTGATCTTCTTCTCCATGGCGACCTCGTTCAGCGCCGCGGCCCTCGGTGCCGAGGGACTGGCCGCCGACGTCACCATGCTGATCGGCAACGGCTACGTCCCCGGCCACGCGGAACTCGCGCTGGACCTGCTCCGCACGAACGACGGGGTCCGAGCGCTCTTCGAGCAGCGGATCGAGGACGCTCGATGAGGCTCCTGCTCCGGGGCGGCCACGTCCTGACCCCGACCCACCCCGCCGCCAGCGCGATCGGGGTCGAGGACGGCCGGGTCGCCTTCGTCGGCGACGACCGTGCCGCTGCCGCCTGGGCCGCCGACGCCACGCTCGTGCTCGAGCTGACGGGGCGGCTGGTGACCCCGGCGTTCGTCGATGCCCACGTGCACCTGGCCCAGACCGGCCTGGCGGCGAGCAGCGTCGACCTCGGCGCACCGACGCTCGTGGCGGCCCTCGACGCGCTGGCCGACCACGCGCGCAGCGACCCGCACACCGTCCTGCTGGGACACGGCTGGGACGAGAGCCAGTGGCCCGAGCGCCGACCCTTCACCCGGGCGGAGGTCGACCGCGCCACCGGTGGCCGGCCGGCCTACCTGGCTCGGGTCGACGCGCACTCCGCGGTGGTCTCCAGCGCGTTCCTCGAGGCCGTGCCCCGCCTCGCCGACCTCGACGGGTACGCCCCGGACGGCTGGTTGACCCGCACCGCGCACGACACCGCCCGGCAGGCGCTGTTCGAGCTGCTGCCCGCCTCCACGCGGGCCGACGCCCTGCTCCGTGCCCTGCGCCAGGCAGCGGCGCAGGGCATCGGCCAGGTGCACGAGATGGGCGCACCCCACCTGTCGCCCCCCGAGGACTTCACCCGGCTCGACGCGCTTGCGCTGGCCCACGACGGCGGTCTGCCCCAGGTGGTGAAGTACTGGGGCGCGGCCGCGTCGGCGGAGTCCATCGGGCTCGCGCGCGAGCACGGCTGTGTCGGACTGGCCGGCGACCTGTGCGCCGACGGCGCCATCGGCTCGCGCACCTCGGCGCTGCGCGCGCCCTACGCCGACGATCCGACGACCGCCGGAGCGCTCTACCTCGACGTCGATCAGGTCCGCGACCACGTCGTCGCCTGCACCCGCGCCGGCCTCCAGGGCGGTTTCCACGTCATCGGCGACCGCGCGGCCGACACGGTCGGGGCGGGACTCGCCGCCGCGGCGGCCGAGGTCGGTGTCGACGCGGTCCGCGGGGCGCGGCACCGGCTCGAGCACGTCGAGATGCTCGACCCGGCCGATGCCGCCAGGCTGGCCGCGTGGGGCGTGACGGCGAGCATGCAACCCGCCTTCGACGCCCTGTGGGGCGGCGACGCCGCGCTCTACGCCCAGCGCCTCGGCGGCGAACGGGCCGGCCGGATGAACGTCATCGGCACTCTGCGCGCGGCGGGCGTACGGGTGGCCTTCGGATCCGACACCCCCGTCACGCCGTTCGCCCCGTGGTACGGCGTCCGCGCCGCCGTCCACCACCAGACCCCGCAGCAGGCCATCGATCCCGAGGCCGCGTTCGCCGCGCACACGCACGCCGGTTGGGAGGCCGCCGGCCTCTCCGGCGGGCGACTGGCGCCGGGCGAGCCGGCCAGCCTGGTCGTCTGGGACGTCACGCCCGTCACCGCCGCCGTCCCCGCCCTCGACCTCGGCTCGCCCCTGCCGACCGCCCACCTCACCCTCGTGCACGGGCGGATCGCCCACGAGCAGACCGGAGCCCTGCGATGAGCCCACGCCCACCTCGCCGTCCGACCGTCCCCCTGGACCCCGCGACCGTCCGCGCCGCCCGGCGGCTCGCCCGCCGGGCCGGCCGCCCGATCGTGCGGCTCGCCCAGCAGCACACCACCGTCTCGGTCGAGCGCGCGACCCTGCGCCTGGCCGGCCTCGACGGGGCCGACGCCGAGGGCACCCCCTGGGCCAACCGGTTGCTCGACGCGGTCCGGGGCGACGTCGGCCTCGCCCACGGCGTGAGCCTGCCGGCCTTCGACGCACTGCGCCGGGGCGAGGCGGCCGACCTCGCCGAACTGGCACAGAAGGCGGCCGTCGGCTCCGTGCGCTTCCGGCTGCCGGAGGGACGTGAGCGCACCCGGGCGGCCGCGCTGGCGCGCAAGCAGGTCGGCGCGGGCTTGCGCCGCGTCGACGCCCGCCGCCGCGAGCGCGAACGCCTCATCGCCCGGGTCGGGGACGCCCCCCAGAAGCCGTGGGTCTACCTGATCGTGGCCACGGGCGACATCTACGAGGACATCCCGCAGGCACAGGCGGCCGCCCGGGCCGGTGCCGACGTCGTGGCGGTGATCCGCTCCACGGGCCAGTCCCTGCTGGACTTCGTGCCGGAGGGCCCCACCCGCGAGGGCTACGCCGGCACCTACGCGACCCGGGAGAACTTCCGGCTGATGCGCGCGGCGCTCGACGAGACCAGCAGGGAGCTGGGCCGCTACGTACGACTGACGAACTACGCCTCGGGTCTGTGCATGCCCGAGATCGCCGTCCTGGCGGGGCTCGAGCGGCTCGACATGATGCTGAACGACTCGATGTACGGGATCCTCTTCCGCGACATCAATCCGGTCCGCACCTTCGTCGACCAGCGCTTCAGCCGGCAGGTCCACGCCCGCGCCGGCATCATCATCAACACCGGTGAGGACAACTACCTCACGACCGCCGACGCGGTCGAGGCGGCCCACACCGTCACCGTCTCCCAACTGCTCAACGAGTACTTCGCCAAGGAGGCGGGCCTGGCCGACTGGCAGCTCGGGCTGGGACACGCGTTCGAGATCGACCCCGACCTGCCCGACTCCTTCCGACTCGAGCTCGCCCACGCCCTGCTCGCCCGACAGCTGTTCCCCCGGGCCCCGCTGAAGTGGATGCCGCCCACACGGCACATGAGCGGCGACGTCTTCCGCGGCTACCTGCTCGACGCGTTCTTCAACCTCGCCGGTGCGCTCACCGGGCAGGGGATCCTGCTGGTCGGCATGATGACCGAGGCGGTCGTGACCCCATGGCTGTCGGACCGGGACCTGGCGCTGCAGAGCGTCCGCTACGTCCTCAACGCGGCCGGCAACCTGCATGAGGACTTCCGGCCCGCGCCCGACGGCTTCATCGCCCAGCGCGCCCAGCAGGTCCTGGCCGAGGCCGTCGACCTGCTCGAGCGGATCACCGACACCGAGCAGCACCCCGGCGGGCTGCTCGACGCGATCGCCGACGGCACCTTCGGACTGATGAAGCGCCCGGCCGACGGCGGGCGCGGCCTCGACGGGGTCGAGCGCCGGGCCGACGACTACCTCAACCCCGCGATCGACCTGCTCGAGGAGGACGCATGAGCACCCTGGTCCGCCCGTACGGCGACACCACCGGCGACGGCATGGTGCAGATGTCGTTCACCCTGCCGGTGCCGCACGACAAGGTGGCCGAGGGCGCGGCGGTGCAGCTGGCGCAGAAGATGGGCATGGACCCGGCGCTGGTGGTCCACGCGAAGGCGATGGGCCCGGAGTTCACCTTCTTCGTCGTCTACGGCCGGGTGAGCCACCTCGTCGACCTCGATGCGGTGCAGGTCGTCGAGCGCGACTACCCGCTGCTCACACCCAAGGAGGCGAACCTCGCGATCCGCAAGGGGCTCCGACGCCGGCTGGTGGTGGTGGGGGCGTGCATCGGCACCGACGCCCACACCGTCGGGATCGACGCGATCCTCAACGTCAAGGGCTGGGCGGGGGAGAAGGGCCTGGAGTACTACCGGGAGATCAAGGTGGTGAACCTCGGCGCGCAGGTCGCGGTGCCCGACCTGGTCGAGACGGCGCGCGCCGAGCGCGCGGACGCGGTGCTCGTGTCCCAGGTCGTCACCCAGCGCGACGCCCACCTGCACAACACCCGCGAGATGGCGGCGGCGTTCCGCGAGGCGTTCACCCCGGCCCGCCGGCCGCTGCTGGTGGTCGGGGGCCCGCGGTTCGACGAGGCGGGGGCGGAGGCCCTCGGCGTCGACCGGGTGTTCGGCCGCGGCACCACACCCGCCGAGGTGGCGAGCTTCCTCGTCCACCGGACCGTCACCCGCACGGCAACCCGCACGACAACCCGCACGACAGCCCGGACGGCAACCCGAACCGGGCAGAACCCGCCCGGGACACCCGAGGAGGTCGGCCGATGATCGGTCACCGCGTCACCCACCGGCGCTACGTGCCGCACTCCGATGCCCACTACGCCGGCGGTCTCGTCGACGGCGCGTACGGACTGGGCATGTTCGGCGACGTCGCCACCGACCTGTGCATCCGCACCGACGGTGACGAGGGACTCTTCGCCGGCTACGAGGAGGTGCAGTTCCACGCTCCGGTCCGCGGCGGCGACGTCGTGGAGGCGAGCGCCGAGGTGGTCGCGGTCGGGCGGCGGAGCCGCCGGGTCGCGTTCACGCTGCACGTGGTCGGCCGTGGCGACCCCGAGCCGGCGCGGCCCGGGCGGGCGCGGGTCCTCACCCCCGCGGTGCTGGCGACCACCGCGGTCGGCACGGTCGTCGTGCCGGAGCCGACACGCCGGGAAGAGTGAAATTTTTCCGCTCTTCTGTGTGACCCCGAACACGTCGCTGACCTGCGACGACGGAGGAATGCGCAGGTCAGCGGCCGGTTGACAGGGGCGCGGGGATTGACCAACCTCTCCCACGATCCTCTCGAGCAGAACGCCACGCCAACGGGCTCTGGCTCCGGGACGCCGCAGCCGGGTCGGGTACCACGACCACGGTCTGCCGCCCCGTCCAGAGCGGGTCGTCGTGGCGGGGGAGGACACGGAAGGGGTCCGGCGCCCAGTAGACAACGGGTTCGAGCGTCGCGGCCAGCGGCGCCGAGCTCGGTCCGAAGGGCTCGGACCCCTTCCGTAGTCCTGCACCGGCGGTCCGGATAGGTTGTGCCGGTGCTGGTCCGCGTCGCGCTCGCTGCTCTCGCCGGCGGCCTCGCGGCCCTGGCGTTCGAACCCTTCGCCCATGTGGTCGCGCTCCCGCTGGCGCTGGCGCTGCTCACCGGTGTGCTGGCCGGCGTCCCCACGCGCCGCGCCGGACGGCGCGGGTTCTGGATCGCCACCGCGTTCGGTGCGGCGTACATGATCGCCCTGCTGCCCTGGCTGCACGTGGTCACCCCGCTGTGGCCCCTGATCGCCCTGGCCGAGGCGCCACTGATCGGCCTGACCGGCGTC
>JAJUGK010000031.1 GCA_029268205.1 Nocardioidaceae bacterium | reverse complement strand
GATCAGTGCGCTGAGGTAGAGGAAGCTCGCGATCTCGAGCAGGGTGGCCAGCACGAGGAACGGGATCGCCGGGTCGGGGTAGGCCGGGTCGACGAACTGCACGAAGAACGCGACGAAGAAAAGGATCGCCTTGGGGTTGAGCAGGCTGATCACCAGGGCGCGCCGGAAGGCGGGCCCGGCCCCGCCCATCCGACCGCCGTCGGCGGGGACGTGCGCCTCGGGCTCACGGACGACCAGATCGGCGGCCTCCTCGGCGAGTGTCCGGTGGTGCGCGTCGCGCCGCGCGGCGCGCCACTGCACCCACGCCGCCCGCAGCAGCCCGATCGCCAACCAGCCCAGGTAACCCGCACCGAGGTACTTGACGATCGAGAACAGCACGTCGTTGGCCTTCAGCACCGAGGCGACCCCGACCGCGGAGAGGAACATCAGGACCGCGTCGCCGACGAAGACCCCGCAAGCCGCCGCGTAGCCGCGACGGACGCCGTCGCGCGCGGCGACGGTGAGGACGAACAGCGAGTTCGGCCCGGGGAGCAGGATGATCAGGATCAGCCCGACCAGGTAGGTCTCGATGTCCGTCACGCCCCACACGGGGGACATTCTCCGGCACGCCGGGGACCGGTGTCGCCCGGATTCCATGCCGAGATGCGGATCACGGCGGGGGGACGGCGACCATACCGCGCCGTCAATCGCGTTCGACCCCGACCACCCCACCGGTGACGGCGACGTAGACCTCCGGTTCGCGCCCGTCGATGCCCAGGGAGACCTCCCAGATGTGGTCGCCGTCGTCGTGGTCCAACGAAGCCTCGGCGAGCACCCCGGGGACCTCCCCGTAAGCCAGCTCGAGCGCCTCGGTGAGACCGATCGTCGCCGCCGCCAACGCCGCGGCGTCCTCCGGGTCGACCGGGCCGTCGTCGCGGTCGGCCAGCACGCGGGAGCCGATCACGTCGACCCGCACCTCCCGCTCCCGGCCGTCGACGACGACGTGCACCTCCCACCCCCCGCGGGAGGTGTCGATCTCGTAGGCGACCCCACCGGTCTCCGCCTCCGCCACCGCGATGGCCGCGACCGCCGCTTCCAGCACCTCCTCCGGGGAGCGCGGGTCAACGGTGGTCACGGTCGCGCTCGGCACGTCGGGGGTCGGCGGCGGTGAGCCGGTCGCCCCGCTCGACCCGGTGCTCGGCACCGCGATCGGGGAGGTGTCCACCGTGGGCGCCTCGGTCTGCGCACACCCGGCGACCAGGGGCAGCACGAGGGCGGGCAGCACGAGGGGAGCGAGCGGCACCCGCCGTCCCGGGCGGCGCGGGGTGTGTCCGCGCGTGGTCGTCATCGGTCTCCTTCGCTCCGGCTGGCGGGTACATCCTCCCCCGCCCGGGCGCCGGAGCACGACGGAGGCCGGGGAGCGGTGTGCTCCCCGGCCTCCGGTCGTGCTGGACGTCGCGCGCGGCGACGGCGTGCGGTCAGCGCGCCGCGGTGCCCTCGACGTAGTCGGAGTCGTGGCTCTTGACCCAGGCCATCAGCTTGCGCAGCTCGCGGCCGGTGGCCTCGATCGGGTGCTGCTCGGCCGTGGCGCGCAGCTGCTTGAACTCCGGCGAACCGGCCTCGTGGTCGTCGATGAACCGCTTGGCGAAGGAGCCGTTCTGGACGTCGGCGAGGACGGCCTTCATGTTCTCCTTGACCTCCGGGGTGATGACCCGCGGGCCGGAGACGTAGTCGCCGTACTCGGCGGTGTCGGAGACCGACCAGCGCTGCTTGGCGATCCCGCCCTCATACATCAGGTCGACGATCAGCTTCAGCTCGTGCAGGCACTCGAAGTAGGCGACCTCGGGCTGGTAGCCCGCCTCGGTCAGGACCTCGAAGCCGTACTGCACCAGCTGCGAGGCACCGCCGCACAGGACGGCCTGCTCACCGAAGAGGTCGGTCTCGGTCTCCTCGGTGAAGGTGGTCTTGATGCCGCCGGCGCGCAGGCCGCCGATCGCCTTGGCGTAGGACAGCGCGAGGTCCCAAGCCTTGCCGGAGGCGTCCTTCTCGACCGCGACCAGCACGGGGACACCGCGACCCTCGGTGTACTCGCGGCGCACCAGGTGACCGGGGCCCTTCGGCGCGACCATGAACACGTCGACGCCCTCGGGCGGGGTGATGAAGCCGAAGCGGATGTTGAAGCCGTGGCCGAAGACCAGGGTGTCGCCGGCGGCGAGCTGCGGCGCGATCTCCTCGGCGTAGAGCTTCTTCTGGTGCTGGTCGGGCGCGAGGATCACGACGACGTCGGCCTCCTCCGCGGCCTCCGCCGGCGTGAGGACGCGCAGACCCTCGGCCTCGGCCTTCTCGCGGCTCTTCGAGCCCGGCTGCAGACCGATGCGGACGTCGACGCCCGAGTCGCGCAGGGACAGCGCGTGGGCGTGGCCCTGGCTGCCGTAGCCGATGACGGCCACGTTCTTGCCCTGGATCAGGGACAGGTCGGCGTCGTCGTCGTAGAACATCTCAGCCACTTCGGGCTCTCCTTCGTGTCTTCTTCTCGGTCGGGGTGATTGTCGTACGTCAGCCGGCGGGCGCGGCGGCGGGGGCGGGCACCGGTACGGGGCGGACGGTGCGGTCGCTGATCGACCGGCCGCCGCGGCCCACGGCGACCACGCCGGACTGCACCAGCTCGCGGATGCCGAACGGCTCGAGGATGCGCAGGAAGTCCTCGATCTTGCCCTGGTTGCCGGTGATCTGGATGGTGATGGCGTCGGTGGCGACGTCGACCACCTTCGCCTTGAACAGCTGGACGATCTCCAGCACCTGGCCGCGGGTGTCGGCGTCCGCCTTCACCTTGACCAGGAGCAGCTCGCGGACCACGGCCGCGTGGTCGTCGAGCTCGACGATCTTGATGACCTCGACGAGCTTGTTGAGCTGCTTGGTCACCTGCTCCAGCGGGGAGTCCTGGACGTTGACCACGATGGTCATCCGGGAGATCTCGGGCTGCTCGGTGGGGCCGACGGCCAGCGACTCGATGTTGAACCCGCGCCGGCTGAACAGCCCCGCGATCCGGGCCAGGACGCCCGGCTTGTCCTCGACCAGCACCGACAGCGTGTGCTTGCTCATCTCTCTCCTCGCGCCTCCGCCGTCGCCGGTCAGAGGTCGTCCTCGTCGAACTCGGGCGCCATGTCCCGGGCGAACTTGATGTCGTCGTTGCTGGTGCCGGCGGCCACCATCGGCCAGACCATCGCGTCGCGGTGCACGCGGAAGTCGACCACGACCGGCACGTCGTCGATCTCCATCGCCTTCTGGATGGTCGCGTCGACGTCGGCGGGACTGTCGCAGGCCAGGCCGACGGCGCCGTACGCCTCGGCGAGCTTGACGAAGTCCGGCACCCGCTTGCTCTGCAGGTCGGTGTTGGAGTAGCGCTCGTTGTAGAACAACGTCTGCCACTGGCGGACCATGCCCAGCGACTCGTTGTTGATGATCGCGACCTTGATCGGGATGCCCTCGAGCGTGCAGGTGGCCAACTCCTGGTTGGTCATCTGGAAGCACCCGTCGCCGTCGATCGCCCACACGGTGGCGTCGGGCCGGCCGACCTTCGCCCCCATGGCCGCCGGGACGGCGTAGCCCATCGTGCCGGCGCCGCCGGAGTTGATCCAGGTGTTGGGGTTCTCGTACTGCACGAACTGCGCGGCCCACATCTGGTGCTGGCCGACGCCGGAGGCGTACACCGCCTCGGGACCGGCGATCGCGCCGAGCCGTTCGATGACGTACTGCGGCGACAGCGAACCGTCGGCCGGCTCGTCGTAGCCGAGGGGGTACTTGGCCTTCACCCCGGCCAGGAACTGCACCCAGGCCTCGTAGTCGCCGCTCTCGCCGTTGTCGTGCTCCTGGCGCAGCATCGCGACCAGGTCGGCGATCACCTCGCGGCAGTCGCCGACGATCGGCACGTCGACCGCCCGGTTCTTGCCGATCTCGGCCGGGTCGATGTCGGCGTGGATCACCTTGGCGTGCGGGGCGAAGGAGTCGAGGTTGCCGGTCACCCGGTCGTCGAAACGGGCGCCGAGGCTGATGATCAGGTCGCTGCGCTGCAATCCGGCCACCGCGGCCACGGTGCCGTGCATGCCGGGCATCCCCAGGTGCTGGGGGTGGCTGTCGGGGAACGCGCCGCGGGCCATCAGGGTGGTCACGACGGGGATGCCGGTCAGCTCGGCGAGTTCGCGCAGCTGGGCCGAGGCGCGGGCGCGGATCACGCCGCCACCGACGTAGAGCACCGGACGGCGCGCCTGGAGCATCAGCTTGGCGGCCTCGCGGACCTGCTTCGCGTGCGGTCGGGTCACGGGGCGGTAGCCGGGCAGATACAGCTCCGTGGGCCACGCGAAGGTGGTCTGCCCCTGCAGCGCGTCCTTGGAGATGTCGACCAGGACCGGCCCGGGCCGGCCGGTCGACGCGAGGTGGAAGGCCTCCGCGATCGTCCGCGGGATGTCGTCGGGGTCGGTGACCAGGAAGTTGTGCTTGGTGATCGGCATCGTGATGCCGCGGATGTCGGCCTCCTGGAACGCGTCGGTGCCGATCGCGTGGCTGGCGACCTGACCGGTGATGGCGACCATCGGGACCGAGTCCATGTAGGCGTCGGCGATCGGCGTGACGAGGTTCGTGGCGCCCGGGCCGGAGGTCGCGATGCACACGCCGGTACGGCCGGTGGCGGCGGCGTACCCCTGAGCCGCGTGGCCCGCGCCCTGCTCGTGCCGCACGAGGATGTGCCGCAGCCGCTGCGAGTCGTACAACGGGTCGTAGGCCGGGAGGATCGCGCCCCCCGGGATCCCGAAGATCTCCTCGACCCCCGCAGACTCCAGGGCCCGGACGAGGCTCTGTGCTCCGGTGACCTGCTCGCTCATTGCTCCTCTTTCGTCGTTCGGGGCTCGGGGCCCGGGGGCCGCCTGCATGAAAAAACCCCTCGGCCGACGGGCAGGCGAGGGGTGACGCGCGGGCTGTCTGGCGGGTGTGCCGTCAGCCTACGCGTCCGGTGGGTACGAGGAGGTGTCCACGCATGGGCACTACGGTCGTCCGCCACGCCTGCGACGTCAAGGAAGTATGACCGGTGTCTCACCAGGCAATACGCGCGTCTCGGTCCACGGTCAGGCGGGACGGCCGGCGACGCAGATCGGGGGAACTTGTTGCGCGCCTGTTATCCCCATCACGGCTCCCGGGGGCTTACGGTGACGCGCGGGAGGCGACGTCGGGCGAACTCGGGCCGCGCGACGAGCGCACACACCGCGCGTCCTCCCTCGGTCAGCCCGCACGAAAGGGGTCGCCTCATGGCACCCAGGTTCACCTCGCGTCGGACACGGGTGGCAACCGCCTCCGTCTCCCTCGCCCTGCTCGGGGCATTGACCCTCAGCAGTCTCCCGTCCGCCGCCGCGCCCGGCGGCGTCCGCCCGGCCACCCCGGGTCCGGTCGCCGACGGCAGGGCCCCGGGCTCCGCCGGCCTCTCGCCCACGGTCCGGGCGAGGATCGCGAAGAAGCGTGGTCCGCAGGCGGTCTTCGTGACCCTGCGCGGCAAGGGTGCCGCCGACGCCGCGCGGGCGCGCAAGGGCACCCGTGCCCAGGCCCGCTCGGCCGCGCGCGCCCAGCGCTCCACTGTCGAGAAGCGCGCGGACGGCGTGGTCGCCACCGCACGCAAGGCCGACGGCGACGCCCGCGAGCTGTTCTCGACCACCAACGCCGTACCGGGCGTGGCGCTCATGGCCGACGCGAAGGCGCTGCGCGCCGTCGCCGCTCGGTCCGACGTCCTGAAGATCTCCCCCCTCCCCCGGCACGAGGTCACCAACGCCAGCGCCGCCCAGCTGACCCGCGCGCTGCGGACCTGGCGCAAGCGCAAGAACGTCGGTGCCGGCGTCCGGATCGGCATCATCGACACCGGCGTCGACTACACCCACGCGATGTTCGGCGGGGTGGGCACCACCGACGCCTTCGAGGCGATCGACGAGACCGCCGACGGGTGGCACCCCGCGTTGCCGGCCCGCGCCCGGACCAAGATCGCCGGCGGCTACGACTTCGTCGGCAACGGCTACGACGCCAGCTCCGACGACCCCGCCGTCAACACCCCGAAGCCGGACCCGAACCCGATCGACTGCAACGGCCACGGCACGCACGTCGCCGGAACGACGGGTGGCTACGGCGTCACCGCCGAGGGACGGACCTTCACCGGCAACTACGCCAAGCTCGACCCGGCCCGGGTCAACGGCATGCGCATCGGTCCCGGCGTCGCCCCCGGCACGACGCTCTACGCCCTGAAGGTCTTCGGGTGCGAGGGGTCCACCAACGCCACCATGGCCGCGCTGGACTGGGCGCTCGACCCGAACGGCGACGGCGACTTCAGCGACAAGCTCGACATCGTCAACATGTCGCTGGGCTCGTCGTACTCGCCGCCCGACGACCCGCTGTCGGACACCGTCGCGAAGCTGACCGCGCACGGGGTCCTGACCGTCGCCTCCGCCGGCAACGAGGGCGACCTCACCAGCGTCGGCGGCAACCCCGGCAACGCCCCCAGCGCGCTGTCGGTCGGCAGCAGCGTCGACGCGATGCAACTGCGCGACGGTCTGCGGGTCACCGCACCGGCGGGCGTCGCGGGCACGGTCCCCGGCCAGGTCTCGCAGTCCTACCCGTGGGCCGGCAGCCCGCGCGTGTCGGGGGAGGTCGCGGCCATCCCCGGCCCGAACGCCGACGGCTGTGAACCGCTGGGCGACGCCGACGCCGCGAATGTCGCCGGCAAGATCGCCTGGCTCGAGTGGGACGACGAGGACGCCACCCGCCGGTGCGGTTCGGCCGGGCGTACCGACAACGTGACCGCGGCCGGCGCGATCGGCGCGATCTTCACCTCCGAGCTCGACAAGTTCGGCGCCGGGATCGCCGGCAACGCCGACATCCCCGTCTTCCAGCTCACCGGCACCGCCACCAAGCGCCTGCGGGCAGCCGCCGAGGCGGGGACGCTGGCGGTCACCCTCGACCCGGCGCTGCGCGGGACGATCAAGGACCGGACCGCGGCGATCACCGACACGATCTCCGACTTCACCTCGCGCGGGGAGCACGGATCCCGCGGGATCGCCGGACCCACCGTCACCGGCCCCGGCGACACCATCACCTCGGCGGGTGTCGGCACCGGCAACGACCAGTTGACGATCTCCGGCACCTCGATGTCGGCCCCGCACGTCGCGGGCGTCGCCGCGCTGGTCAAGAAGGCGAACCCGAAGTGGGGCGTCCTGCGGCTCAAGGCCGCGGTGATGAACACCGCGACCGCCGATCTGTGGACCGGGCCGAACCGCACCGGCAAGCGGTACGGCCCGATCCGGGTCGGCGCCGGACGGGTGGACACCCTGCGCGCGGTCAAGAACAAGGTCCTCGCCTATGCCCCGCGGGCCGACCGCCAGGCCTCGGTGGTCTTCGCCCCGGTGGTCGCCGGCCCCGGATCGGGGACGGTGCGCCGCACCCAGCGGATCCGGATCGACAACTTCGCCAAGAAGCGCCAGGTCCTCACGCTGAAGTACGAGCCGATCGTCAAGGCGCCGGGGATCAGCTACCAGGTCACCCCGCGCAAGTTGCGGATCCCGGCGCGCAAGAGCGCTACGGCGACGGTGACGATGACGGTCAACCGGGCCGCCCTGCGGCACACGATGGACCCGACGATGAAGGCCGAGCAGCTCGACACCGCGCGGTCGTTCGTCACCGACGCCTCCGGGCGGGTGCTCATCAAGGGCAAGCGGATGCGCAAGGCACCGGCCCTTCGCGTGCCCGTCGTCGGCACCGCGAAGCCCGCTTCCGCCACGACCGCGCGCGGTCGGAACGGTCAGATCGAGCTCGCCGGGACCGGCGTCAACCAGGGCTCGGGCACCACGGCCTACCGGTCGTTCGTGGCGCCGATGGAGCTGGGTGCCCGCAGCGGCAGCCTGCCCGTCTGCACCGCGACCAGCAGCTCCGGCTGTCTCTACAACGAGTCGAGCCGTGGCGGTGACCTGCAGTACGTCGGCGCCGGCTCCGACGACTCCCTGGTGTGGTTCGGCCTCGCGTCCCGCGGCAGCTGGACCGACCTCGGGTCGTGGCTGGAGGCCGGTGTCTACATCGACACCGACACCGACGGGGAGCCGGACTTCGTCACCTTCACCCTCGGCTACCCCGGTGACCTCACCGCTGATCTGCCGTCGGCGTTCACGGTGGACCTCGCCAGCGGTGCGGTCGTCGACATCCAACCGCTGAACTTCAACTGGGGCGACGTCGACACCAACGTCTTCGACACCGACGTCGCGGTGCTCCCGGTCTCGAAGCTGGCGCTGGGCATCGGTGAGGGCGACTCGGCCCCGCTGGCGTACCAGGTGGAGACCTACGACTACGTCGTGGAGCAGCCACTCGACACCACCGACTGGATCGCCTACGACGCGAACCAACCTGCAGTGGCCGTCAGCGGTCCGCTGTTCGCCGACGTCGGGGGCACCGCCATCGACTACGCCCTCAACGGGGACGGCGGTCAGGCGCTGCTGCTGCATCTGCACGGCCTGCCGGGCAAGCGTGCCGAGGTGGTCGAGCTGACCCCCTGATACCCGCCTCCGTACGCCGCGGGCCCGGGTCCTCTCCCACGAGAGGCCCCGGGCCCGCGGTGCGTGGCGGAGGTTCAGCCCAGGACGAGGTCGGCGATCGGACCGGGGTTGTAGGCGATCTCCCAGCGGTAGCCGTCGGGATCGGCGAAGTAGCCGCTGTAGCCGCCCCAGTCCCGCCAGGCCGCCGCCCCCACGGAGTCGGCGCCGGCCCGCCGGGCGGTCGCGAGCACCTCGTCGACCTCCGGGGCGGTGGCGACGTTGTGGGCCAGGGTGATCGGGACGACGCCGGGGCCGCGGCGGACGTCGCCGACCTCGGCTGCGAACGCCTCGAGGTCCCACAGGGACAGCAGGAGCCGCTCCCCCACCCTGATCATGACGACCTCGTCCGCGACGTCGACCTCGGGCTCCCACCCGAGCCCGTCGAGGTAGAACCGCCGGGTCGTTGCCAGGTCGGCGACGCCGAGGGTGATCAGGCTGATCCGCGGCTCCATCGCGGTCGCCCGGTCAGCCGCAGATGGCGCCGTGGGCGGCCGACTGCACGACCTTCGCGTACTTGCCGAGCACCCCGCGGGTGTACTTGGGCGGGTTCGGCTGCCAGCCGTCCTTGCGCCTCTCGAGCTCGGCCTCATCGACCAGCACGTCGAGTCCGCCGTTGGCCACGTCGAGACGGATCCGGTCGCCGTCGCGGAGGAACGCGATCGGGCCGGCGTCGACCGCCTCTGGCGCGATGTGTCCCACGCACAGGCCGGTGGTGCCGCCGGAGAACCGGCCGTCGGTGATCAGCAGGACGTCCTTGCCGAGCCCGGCACCCTTGATCGCACCGGTGATCGCGAGCATCTCGCGCATTCCGGGCCCGCCCTTGGGACCCTCGTAGCGGATGACCACCACGTCGCCGTGCTGGATCCGCCCCTCGGCCAGGGCGTCCATGGCGGCCTTCTCACCGTCGAAGACGCGAGCCGGGCCCTCGAAGACCTCGTCGTCGAACCCGGCCGACTTCACGACGGCGCCCTCCGGGGCGAGCGAGCCCTTGAGGATCGTCAGACCGCCGGTCTGGTGGATCGGCTCGGCGAGCTGACGGATGATGTCGCCGTCGACGGCCGGCGGGTTCAGCTCGGCGAGGTTCTCCGCCATCGTCCTGCCGGTCACCGTCAGCACGTCGCCGTGCATCAGGCCGGCGTCGAGCAGCATCTTCATCACGACCGGGATGCCGCCGATCTTGTCGACGTCGTTCATCACATAGCGGCCGAAGGGCTTCAGGTCGCCCAGGTGCGGCACCTTCGCCCCGATCCGGGAGAAGTCGTCGAGCGTGAGGTCGACGTCGGCCTCGCGGGCGATCGCGAGCAGGTGCAGGACGGCGTTCGTCGAGCCGCCCAGGGCCATGACGACCGCGATCGCGTTCTCGAAGGCGGGCTTGGTCATCACCTGACGGGCGGTGATGCCCTGGCGGAGCATCTCCACGACCGCCTGGCCCGAGCGGTGTGCGAAGCCGTCGCGGCGCCGGTCGACCGCCGGCGGGGCCGCGGACCCGGGCAGCGACATGCCGATCGCCTCGGCGACCGACGCCATGGTGTTGGCGGTGTACATGCCGCCGCAGGCGCCCTCCCCCGGGCAGATCGCCCGCTCGATCCGGTCGACCTCGTCGCGGGTGATCCGGCCGGCGAGGCAGGCGCCGACGGCCTCGAAGGCATCGATGATGGTGACGTCGTTGCCGTCGACCTGCCCGGGCATGGTCGAGCCGGCGTACAGGAAGACGCTGGCGAGGTCGAGGCGCGCGGCGGCCATGAGCATGCCCGGCAGCGACTTGTCGCAGCCGGCGAGGAGCACGGAGCCGTCGAGCCGCTCGGCCATCATCACCGTCTCGACGGAGTCGGCGATGACCTCCCGGGAGACCAGGGAGAAGTGCATGCCCTCGTGCCCCATGGAGATGCCGTCGGAGACCGAGATGGTCCCGAACTCCAGGGGGTACCCGCCCGCGGCGTGCACGCCGTTCTTGACGGCCTTCGCCAACCGGTCGAGCGAGAGGTTGCACGGCGTGATCTCGTTCCACGACGAGGCGACACCGATCTGCGGCTTGGCGAAGTCCTCATCGCCCATGCCCACGGCGCGGAGCATCCCGCGGGCCGCGGCCCGCTCGAGTCCGTCGGTGACGTCGCGGCTACGGGGCTTCAGGTCGTGCTCAGACATAGCCCGAGGGTACGCCGACGCGGCCACCCCCACGGGGTCGGTCTCAGATCGACCGCGCGGTCCGCCGACCGCCGGGTTCACACGATCGTCACGCGTTGTTGACGCTTCGGACCACCACCCTCCCTAGGGTCGGCGGTGCAGCCCACCGTCGGGAGCGAAGGGGACACGGATGGGGATCGCACGCATCTCGGTGCCGGGTCGCGGCGTACGGCCGCACCTCGGGGGGCCGGTGCTCGGATGGCTCGCCCGGTGGGCGGAGTCCTCGCAGGAGGGCGCTCGCCGCAACGCGATGATCGCCTCCACCGCCGCGGTCGCGCGGCGCCGCCAGCGCGAGGAGGTGGAGGCCTACCTGGCGACTGCCCGGACCGGCCGTACGGCCCGGGCGCACCAGCACCCCGGGCTGCCCCTCGCCCGCTGACCCCGGCTCCGCCGGCCCGCTCAGGCCTCGCGGGTGAGGATCGACATCGAGGTGCAGCGCTCGACCCCGGTGCCGGTGCAGCCGACCAGGTCCTCGAGGTCCTGCCACACCTGGGGCCCCTGACCCCAGGCGTCATCGACCCGGACGTCGAGCTCGAGCATCACCGACAGCGTGTGGTCGTGGACCTCGGTGGTCCACCCCAGCACCTGCGCCGGCGAGGCCCGATGGAGCCGGTCCTCGATCGCCCGGCAGAGCTCGCGCAGTCGGGCGATCGTCGCGCTGCGCTCCTCCACGACCACGCCCGCGGCGTCGGTCGTGGGGAACCTGAACCCCGTCACCAACTGCAGCCGCACCTGTTGCTCCCCCGTCGTGCTCGGGCGTCGCCGTCTCGTCGGCACGAGACATACCCGGGTCGACGGGAGTCACACCTCGCGTGCACGAATGCAGTGCCGCGGGCGACACCGCCGGTGGGCGGGGAGGGACGAGCTGGCCTGTAGGCCGGGTTCTGTCCTCGCACTGCGAGGGGCGACCATCCATCTAGGACTGCCGTTGCCGACAGCCTCGTGCGATCCACCCGTGAGCTCGGGCGGGCCGCCCTCGAACGCTCACGCAGACGGACCGGAGTCCGTCCTCTTGATCTTGCTCCAGGTGGGGTTTGCCGAGCCACCCCGGTCGCCCGGGGCGCTGGTGGTCTCTTACACCACCGTTTCACCCTTGCCGCCGGTGCGAGCACCGGAGGCGGTCTGTTCTCTGTGGCACTGTCCCGCGGGTCACCCCGGGTGGGCGCTACCCACCACCTCGCCCTGTGGAGCCCGGACCTTCCTCGGGACCGGTTGCCCGGTCACGCGGCCGCCCGGCCAGCTCGTCCGAGGTCGATCCTAGCGCCGCTCCCCGCCGACCGCTGCCCGTGCGCGCGTCCCTAGGGTGTGCGCGTGCTCATCCTGCTGCCGCCCTCCGAGGGCAAGACCGCGCCCCGGCGCGGCAGACCGCTCGACCTCGGGTCCCTCTCGTTCCCCATGCTCACCCCCGCACGGCAGCAGGTGCTCGCGTCGCTGGCCGACCTCTGCGCGGGCGACCCGGCCGCGGCGGCGTCGGTCCTCGGCCTGGGCCGCACCCAGCTCGGCGAGGTCGAGCGCAACGCGGCGCTCGCCACCGCCCCCACCGCCCGAGCCGACACCGTCTACACCGGGGTGCTCTACGAGGCGCTCGACCTCCCGTCGCTGACCGGCGCCGACAAGCGCCGGGCCGGCGCCTGGGTGGCCACGACCTCGAGCCTGTTCGGGCTCGTCCGGCCCGGTGACCGGATCCCGGCGTACCGGCTCGCCGGCGACGTGACCCTCCCCGGTCTCGGCGGCGTCGCCGCCCACTGGCGCAGGACCCTGGAGCCGGCTGTGCTGGAGGCCGCCGGCAGTGGCCTGGTGCTCGACCTCCGCTCGACGACGTACGCCGGCTTCTGGCGGCCGACGGGCGAGGTCGCGGCCCGGGTCGCCACGGTGCGGGTGCTCCACGAGGTCGACGGGGTCCGCAAGACCGTCTCGCACTTCAACAAGGCGACCAAGGGCCGGTTGGTGCGCGCCCTGGTCACCGGGGGTGAGGGGCCACGGACCCCCGCCGGGCTCGCCGAGCTCCTCGGTGACCACGGCTGGCAGGTCGAGCTCGGGGAACGCACGCCCACGGGCACGCGGCTCGACGTGGTGATCACCGAACTCTGACCCGCCCATCGTCGTACGCGGTCGGGGGTGTGGTGCTGAAACTGGCGCTAGCGGGTGCGAACTGGCGTCACAAGCACCGGTTTCGCCACATATGTGGCGAAACCGACGCCCGTCAGCCGGTGAGGTTGAACGCCCGCAGCGAGGCGGTGCCGTCGGCGTAGTGCGCGACGACGGAGACCGCGGCCGGGGCGAGCTCCATGCGGTGGACCGCGGCGGTGTCGGCACCCACGGCGTCGGCGACCAGCATCTTGATCGGCGTCACGTGGGAGACCACGACGACGACCCTGCCCTCGTGCTCGGCCAGCAGCCGCTCGCGGGCGGCGCGGACCCGCGCGTGCACCTGGGCCATCGACTCCCCGCCCGGCGCCGGCTCGTCGGCCGAGGACCGCCACCGGGCGAGCAGATCGGGATCCCGCTCGGCGATCTCGGCGAAGGTCAGACCCTCCCAGGCGCCGAAATCGACCTCGCGTACGTCGGGCTCGACGCTCGCGGCTCCCAGGCCGAGCCGGTCGGCCAGGGCCGCGGCCGACTCCTGCGCCCGGCGCAGCGGGGAGGTCACCAGCACCGCGTCGGCGCCGGCGGCGAACCGTCCGACGATCGGGGCAGCGGCCCGCATCTGGGCCCGGCCCTCGGCCACCAGCGCCGGGTCGGCGCCGGTCGAGCCGGAGAAGCGGCGCTCCGCGGTGAGGGCGGTGGCTCCGTGGCGGACCAGGACCAGCACGGTCGCGCCGGTGCGCGGGGCCCAGCCGCGGGCGGCCTGCGTCGCCTCGGACACGGCGGGCTCGGGGCGGGACTCGGCCTCGACGACCCGGACAGCCTCCTCGTCCTCCGCGTCGAGCACCCGCACGCCGGGCTCCCGCTTGCCGTCGAGCACCTGGTTGAGGATCCGGTCGGCGTAGGAGTTCTCGGCCCGCGGGATCCAGGTGTAGGTGGTGCCGAACGGCGCCAGCCGGTTGGCCTCCATCGCCAGCGGCCGCATATCGGGGTGCTTGATCTTCCACCGGCCCGACATCTGCTCGACGACGAGCTTGGAGTCCATCCGGACCTCGATCTCGGCGTCGGGTGCGTACGCCGCGGCGAGCTCCAGGCCGGAGATCAGCCCGCGGTACTCGGCCACGTTGTTGGTGGCGATCCCGATCGTCTCGGCGCACTCCGCGATCGGCGCGCCCGAGTCAGCGTCCTTCAGCACCGCGCCAAAGGCGGCCTTCCCGGGATTGCCGCGCGAACCGCCGTCGGCCTCGATGATGACGCGGGTCGGTGGGGTCCCGCCCACCGTCACAGCCCGGACTCGGCCGTGCGGACCAGGATCCGCTGACACTCCTCGCAGCGGACCACCTCGTCGGCCGGCGCCGCCGCCACCGCCCGCAGATCGGAGGCGGTCAGCTCGAGGCTGCAGCCCTCGCACCGGCGGGCGCGCAGCGGGGCGGCGCCCACTCCGCCCTTGGCCTCACGCAGCTTCTCGTAGAGCGCGAGCAGATCGGCGGGGAGCTCGTCGGCGACGGTGCCGCGCTTGGCGTTGAGGTCGGAGACCTCGCCGTCGATGTCGGCGAAGGCCTGGTCACGGGCGGCGGTCGCGGTCGCGATCTTGGTCTCCACCTCGGCCAACTCGCCGGAGACGGCCATCAGCTGCTCCTGGACCGACTCCAGCCGCTCCATGACCTCGAGCTCGATGTCCTCGAGGTCGGAGATCCGCTTGCTCAGCGAGACCAGCTCGTGCTGCATGCGCTCGAGGTCCTTGGGGTTCGCGATCGCGCCGGAGTCCATCCGCTGCTGGTCGCGCTCGCGGCGCGCCCGTACCTGCTCCACATCGGCGTTGGCGCGCTTGTGCTCGGCGGTGGTGTCGTCGGCCGCGATGCGCAGGTCGCGGACCCGCGCGTCGAGCGCGGCGCGCTGCTCCTCCAGCTCCGCGAGCACCGAGTGCTCCGGGAGCGAGCGCCGGCGGTGGGCCAACTGGGCGAGCTGGGAGTCGAGCTCCTGCAGGTCCAGCAGTCGCTGCTGGGCGGACGGGTCGGCTTTCAGCGGGTCTCCTCGGTTCGAGCGCACTCAGGCGCGGAAGGTCCAGGGATCGGTCGGGGTGGTGCTCACCCGCGTCTCCAGAGCGTCCCCCACCGTAGCGGCCAGGCGCTCGGCGAGCACCGGCAGCCAGGTCCACTCCGCCGCCCAATGGGCGACGTCGACCAGGGCGGGGCCCCCGTGCTCGAGGAACTCCCCGGCCCGGTGATGACGCAGGTCGGAGGTCAGATAGACGTCGGCGTCGGTCTCCAGCACGCGCTCGAGCAGGAAGTCCCCCGCGCCACTGGTGACCGCGACCCGCCGGACGAGTCGATCGGGGTCGCCCCCGACCCGCACGCCGTGGGCGCAGGCCGGCAGCGCGGCTGCGACCTGCCGCGCGAACTCCGCCAGCGGTACCGGCTGCGCGAGGTCGCCGATGCGCCCGGTGCCGCGGGTGGGCCGCCGGGTGCCCGGGTTCGCGAGCTCGATCAGATCGAAGGCGACCTCCTCGTAGGGGTGCGCGGCATGCATCGCGGCCAGCACGTCGCGCCGCAGCCCGCGCTCCAGCACGACCTCGATGCGCTCCTCCTCGACGACCTCGAGCTCGCCGATGCTGCCGATCGCCGGGTTCGCGCCGTCCTGCGGACGGAACCGTCCGCGACCCTCCGCGCTCCACGAGCAGGCCTCGTAGTCACCCAGCGCACCGGCGCCCGCCTCGGCCAACGCGGTCCGCACCCGCTCGGCGGCCTCGCGCGGGGCGAAGACCACCAGCTTGTCGAGCGCGGGGCGGTCGTCGGGGTCGATCACCTCGGGATCGACGATCCCGATCGCCCGGGCCAACGACTCGTTCACGCCGTACGCCGGGGCGTCGGCGTTGGTGTGGGCGGTGAACAGCGCGGCGCCGCCGGTGACGAGCCGGTGCAGGGTGCGCCCCTTGGGGCTGGTCGCCGCGACCGAGTTGACCGCGCGCAGGAAGAGCGGGTGGTGGACCACCACGAGGTCCGCACCCCACGACAACGCCTCGTCGACCACCGCGGGGGCGGGGTCGACGGCCAGCAGCACCCGGCGGACCTCCGCCTCCGGGTCGCCGGCCACCAGCCCGACGGCGTCCCAGGAGTCCGCCCAGGCGGGGTCGTACCAGGAGTCGAGCAGTGCGGTCACCTCGCGCAGACGCATGACTCCGACCCTAGGCGAGGTCGCCGGCGGTCAGTTGACCTGCCGGTCGCGGCCGTCCCAGTAGGGCGTACGGAGCTTGAACTTCTGCAGCTTGCCGGTGGCCGTCCGCGGGAGCTCGTCGCGGAACTCCACCGAGGTCGGCGCCTTGTAGCCCGCGACCCGCTCCTTGCAGTGCCGGATCAGCTCCTCCTCGGTGACCTCGGCGCCCTCGGCGCGCACGACCAGCGCCTTGATGGTCTCGCCCCACTTCTCGCTGGGCACCCCGATCACCGCGACCTCGGCGACCGCCGGATGGCTGAAGAGCACGTCCTCCACCTCGATGGAGGAGACGTTCTCGCCGCCGGTGATGATCACGTCCTTCTTGCGATCGCTGATCGTCAGGTAGCCGTCCTCGCCGATCTCGCCGCCGTCGCCGGTGTGGAACCAGCCGCCGGCGAGCGCCTGGTCGGTCTCCTCCGGCTGCTCCCAGTAGCCCTCGAGCACGACGTTGGAGCGGGCGAGCACCTCGCCGCCGTCGGAGATCGCGAGCCGTACGCCGATCGCGGGCGCCCCGGCCCGCACCAGCTTGGCGGCGCGCTCCTCGGGTGTCAGGTCGTCCCACTCGGCGCGCGTGCGGTTGATGGTCAGCAGCGGCGAGGTCTCGGTCAGCCCGTAGATCTGGATGAACTCCCAGCCGAGGACCGTCTCCACCTCCGCGATCGTGCGGGTCGGGGGCGGTGCCCCGGCGACCACGATCCGCACGCGGTCGCGTCCGGGGATCTCGCCGTCCCAGCTCGCCGCCGCGTCGAGGATGCTGGCGACCACGGCGGGCGCGGCGCAGAGCATCGTCACGCCGTGCTCCTCGACGCGCCGTAGGATCTCGGCGCCGTCGATCTTGCGCAGCAGCACGTGCCGGGCGCCGACGCCGGTCAGCGCGAACGGCATGCCCCAGCCGTTGGCGTGGAACAGCGGCAGCGTGTGCAGGTAGACGTCCCGGTCGCTGATCTGGGTGTGCAGACCGAACGTGACCGCATTGGTCCAGATGTTGCGGTGGGTGATCTGCACGCCCTTCGGGCGCGCGGTGGTGCCGGAGGTGTAGTTGATCGTCGCGGTCGCGGTCTCCTGCACGTCCCACGGGCGGGCGACCCCGCCGTCGAGGTAGATCTCCGCATCGTCGCGGCCCAGCACCCAGCGGTGTTCCAGACCCGGCACCTCGAGGTCGCCGAGTGTCGGCTCCAGCTCGGGGTCGATCATCAGCACCCGCGCCCCGGAGTGACCGACGATGTAGGCGACCTCCTCGGCCGAGAGGCGGAAGTTGATCGGCACGAGCACCCGGCCCGACCCGCTGACCCCGAAGAACGACGTGAGCAGCCGCGCGCTGTTGTGCGACACGATCGCGACCCGGTCGCCGGTGCGCAGTCCGAGCTGGTCGAGCCGGGCCGCCTGGGCCTCGGCCCGGGCCGCGACCTCGCGATAGGTCAGCGATCCCCACGACGCGGCCGGCTGATCGGGCTCGTCGACGAGCCCGATGCGCTCGCCGTAGACCTGCACGGCGCGGTCGATGAAGTCGCTGACGCTGAAGGGGACGTGCATGGGGCCTCCCGGGATCGACGTTCCGGACGACGAGCATGACAGATGAGAGACCTCTCATTCAGGTCTCATCCAGCCGCCACCTGGCCTTCCCAGGATGGCGGGCATGAGCACGTACTGGAAGATCCTCATCGGCATCACGGTGACCCTCCCCGTGCTCGCCTACCTCGGTGGCTCGCTGCTCGCCGCCCAGGGCGACCAGGGCCACCGGACGACGCCGATCGTCATCCCGGCCGGCCAGGACACCGGCGCGACCGACCGCGCCGACCGGCGCGCCGCGCGCGAGAAGCGCGCCGCCCTCCGCGCCGAGCGCCGGGCCCAGCGGGAGCAGCGCCAGGCCCGCACCGAGGAACACCGCCGGTCGGGGACGGCCGGGCGTCCGGGGGACGGCCGGGACGACCGCGACGACGCCGGTCCGACCCGCGATCGGGAGCAGCAGGCCCGGCGCGGCGGCGACGACGACGATGACGACGACGAGCCGGAGGTGGTCCGCCCCGAACCCGACACCGTCGACGATGATGACGACGATGACGACAGCAGGGACACCGACACCGACGATGACGACTGACCCCGACCGGGGTACCTCGGGCTCGGGCCTGCGCCGCCGTCTCGAGCAGTGGGGGGCGTTCTCGGTCCGGACCCGGATCACCGTCGCCTTCGTCCTGGTCTCGGCCATCGCCCTGTTCAGCGCCGGGTTCTTCGTCTTCACCATCGAGGTGCGCGCCATCGAGCGCGACGTGCGCGCCCAGATCGACCAGGAGCTCGCCGAGTTCGAGCAGCTCGCGGTGCGTGGCTTCGACGAGACGGGCAGCACCTTCGACGACGCCGCGAGCCTGCTGCGGGTGTTCATGGAGCGCAACGTCCCCGACGACGACGAGCTGCTCATCGGGTACGCCGGGGATCGGGCCGCGGTGATCTCGCCGACGCGCTACGCCGAGACCTACTCCGACCCCGGGACCGGCCTGCGGGACCTCATCCATCGGGCCGTCGTCCCGTTGCTGGAGACCGGGGGCGCCGAGCGCATCGACGACCCCGAGCACGGGGATGTGATCGTCACCGTCCAACCGGTCGATGCCCAGGGCAGTCCCGGTGCACTGGTGGTGGTCAACTTCCTGGCCGACGAATACTCCGAGCTCGACTCGTTCATCCGCACCTACGCCGTGCTGGCGATCCTGATGCTGGGCGCGATCGCCGTGCTCTCCTCCTTCCAGGCCGGCCGGCTGCTGCGGCCGGTGCGCACCCTGCGCGAGACCGCCCAGAGCCTCAGCGCCTCGGACCTCTCCCGGCGCATCCCCGAGCAGGGCAACGACGACATCACCGACCTCACCCGCACCGTGAACCAGATGTTCGACCGCCTCGAACAGGCCTTCCGCACCCAGCGCGAGTTCCTCGACGACGCCGGTCACGAGCTCAAGACCCCGCTCACGATCATGTCGGGACACCTCGAGCTGCTCGACCCCCACGACCCGGCCGATGTCGAGGCCACCCGCGAACTGCTGCTCGACGAGACCGACCGGATGAGCAGGCTGGTGCACGAGCTGATCCTGCTCGCGAAGCTCGACCGGCCCGACTTCCTCGATCCCACCGACGTCGAGGTCGCCCCGCTCACCACCCGGGTGTGGGAGAAGTGCCGGGCGCTGGGCCCGCGCTCCTGGGTGCTCGACGCGGCCGCGGAGACCACCAGCTGCCTGGACGAGCAGCGGATCACCCAGGCGATGGTCCAGCTCGCGCAGAACGCCACCAAGCACACCGGGGAGGGCGACGAGATCGGCATCGGGTCGGCACTGATCGGCGACCGGGTCGCCTTCTGGGTACGCGACACCGGACCCGGCGTAGGCCCGGAGGACAAGGACGTCATCTTCGAGCGCTTCGGCCGTGGCCGCGTCGCCGAGGGCGACGAGGGGTTCGGCCTCGGCCTCTCGATCGTGCACGGCATCGCCACCGCCCACGAGGGCACCCTCACCGTCGACGACGAGCACCCGCACGGCGCCCGCTTCACCCTGTCCCTGCCCCTCGCGGGACCGCACCGGAAGGAAGACCAGCCATGGCCCGCATCCTGATCGTCGAGGACGAGGCACGGATCTCGAGCTTCATCGCCAAGGGGCTGCAGGCCGAGGGCCACACCACGGCGGTCGCCGCCGACGGCGTGACGGGCCTCGACTACGCCCTGACCGGCGACTTCGACCTGGTCATCCTCGACATCAACCTCCCCGGCAAGGACGGCTACGAGGTCCTCGAGGAGATGCGCTCGGTGGGCAGCACGCTGCCGGTCATCATCCTCACCGCGCGGGACTCGGTGACCGACACCGTCTCCGCGCTCGAGGGGGGCGCCGACGACTACATGGCCAAGCCGTTCCGGTTCGCCGAGCTGCTGGCCCGCGTCCGGCTGCGGCTGCGGCAGGCGAACGGCCAGGCCGGGCCGGTCGACGACGTGCTGGAGGCCGGCGGCGTCACGCTCGACCTGCGCGCCCGCACCGCCACGGTCGGCGGCCGCCGGGTCGACCTGTCCGCGCGGGAGTTCAAGCTGGCCGAGATCTTCCTGCTCAACCCCGGTCAGGTGCTTTCCCGGGAGCAGCTGCTCTCGCACGTGTGGGGGTACGACTTCGACCCCGGCTCCAACGTCGTCGACGTCTACGTCGGCTACCTGCGCAAGAAGTTCGGCGCGCAGGCCATCACCACCGTCCGTGGGATGGGCTACCGCTTCGGCTGATCGCTTCGGCCGACCACTCCCGGCCGGGGCCGCTCAGCGGACCTTGAACCCGCCCAACCGGCCACGGGGGACCCGGGCCAGGGCCGGCTCCAGACCCTCGGCGAGCTCGGAGGGTGTCGGGCGCTTGTCCGGGTCCGGGTCGAGCGCGGCGTAGACGACGGCGGCGACGTCGGGGGCGACCCGGTCCTCGGGCAGCGTGTAGGACAGGTCGCGCGTCTGGGGGAACCTCGCCGCCAGGTCGGCGCCGTCGCGGTCCCCGTCGTCGAAGGCGCGGTAGCCCGCGATCGCCTCGAACAGCGAGGCGCCCAGGCCGAAGACGTCGCTGGCCGGCCCCGGGGTGCCGGTCGCCGGTGGGTCGGTCTGCTCGGGGGCCATGTAGAGATCGGTGCCGATCGGGTACGTCAGCTGCGCGGCGCGCTCGACGGTGCGGGCGACGCTGAGGTCGATCAGCTTCGCCGGGGCGCCCATGATGATGTTGCTGGGCTTCACATCGAGGTGGACCATGCCCACCCGCCGCAAGTAGTGCAGGGCCGAGGCGACCTCGATCGCCAGCGGCAGGTACTGCTGCTCCTGGAGCGGGCCGTACTTGCGGATCAGGGTCGACAGCCGGGGCCCCTCGAGGTGCTCCATGACCAGGTGCGGCCGCTCCCCCGCGGTGGCGGCCCGCAGGCCCCGCACCACTGCGGGGTGGTTGACCGTCTCCAGCGACGACACCTCCCGGCGCAGTCCCCGCAGGACCGTCTCGGAGTCGACCAGTCCGGGTCGCACCACCTTGACCACCACGGGCCCGTAGGTGATGTCGTCGAAGGCCAGATAGGCCTCGAAGTTCTCACCGCCGCCGAGCAGCCGCATCGCGGTCAGGTCGTCGGTGATGGGGTCGCCCTCGCGGAAACCCCAGGTGTCTTTGGTGTGGCGGGCGGTGCTCATGCGTGCTCTCCTCGGCAGGTCCGGGCGGGGCCGACCCTGCCGCCCGGCGGGGTGCCGGGCAGCAGGGTCGGGGGTGTCGATCGGCCGGTCACTCAGCCGCGGGAAGCCGTGTCACGCGAAGCCGTGTCACGGGAGACGGTGTCCCGCGACGGGGCCGAGGCGCGCGACGGGGCGCTCACCCGCGACGGGGCGCTGGCCCGCGTCTGCCGCGACGCGGCGCTGGCGCGGGT
>JAJUGK010000030.1 GCA_029268205.1 Nocardioidaceae bacterium | reverse complement strand
TATGACCACCCATGACCAAGGCGACGTCGTCGGCGGGCTCGACGAGCCGGCCGAGCTGGAGCCCGAGCAGGGAACCCTGGACCTCGCCGCCGGCGACAGCTGGGACACGGCCGACTGGGAGGCGCAGGCCGCGGCCGTGCTCCGCAAGAGCGGCCGGCTGGGGCCCGATGACCCCGACGCCGCGGTCTGGCAGAGGCTCACCCGACGCACGCTCGACGACATCGCGGTCACCCCGCTCGGTCGCGCCGCCGACCTCGAGGACCGCACCACCGACGGGCGGCCCGACCGGGTCGGGGCCTGGGACATCCGCACGCAGGTGACCCTCGACGACCCCCGGGCAGCGCACGAGGCCGGTCTGGCCGACCTCGAGGGCGGGGCGACGTCGCTGTGGGTCGTGGCCGACGACGCGACGGACCGGGCCGCGCTCGCGACGACGCTGGCCGACGTCCTGCTCGACCTGGCACCCGTGGTGCTGCAGCCCCGCGGCGACGCCGCGGACCTCGCGCGGGCGTTCCTGGCCCACGCCGACGAGCGCGGTCTCGACCCGCACCCGCAGACCAACCTGGGCGCCGACCCGATCGGCACCGCGCTGCGCGCCGGCGCCGACCCGCAGGTCGGCGACGATCTGGCAACCACCGCCCGGCTGGCCGCCGACCACGGGGTGCGCGGCGTCGTCGTCGACGCCACCGTCGTCCACGACCGGGGCGCCTCCGACGCGCAGGAGCTCGGCTACGCGACCGCCGTGGGCGCCGCCTACCTGCGCGCGCTGAGCGACGCCGGACTGGGTGCGGCCGAGGCCGCCGGCCTGATCGAGTTCCGGTTCGCCGCGACCGACGAGCAGTTCCCGACGATCGCCAAGCTGCGCGCAGCGCGCCGGCTGTGGGCTCGGGTGCTCGAGCTCAGCGGGGTGGCGGAGGACGCGCGCAGCCAGCACCAGCACGCCGTCACCAGCCGACCGATGCTGAGCACCTACGACCCCTACGTCAACATGCTGCGCACCACGGTCGCCGCGTTCGCGGCGGGTGTGGGCGGCGCCGACGCCGTCACCGTGCTGCCCTTCGACAGCCCGCTCGGCCGCTCGGAGGCCTTCGGCCGGCGGATCGCGCGCAACGTCTCCCACCTGTTGATCGAGGAGTCCCACGTCGCGCAGGTGACCGACCCCGCCGGCGGCGCGTACGCCGTCGAGCGGCTCACCGACGACCTCGCGGTCGCCGGGTGGGCCGAGCTCGGGCGGATCGAGGAGACCGGCGGTGTCGTGGCCGCCCTCGCCGACGGGTCGCTCCACTCCCGGGTCGAGGAGGTCGTCGCCGAGCGCGACCGGCTCGTCGCCGAGCGCAAGCGCCCGATCACCGGCCTCTCGGAGTACCCCGACGCCGGGGAGACCCGGCTGGAGCGCGCCCCCGACCCGCTGCAGCCGCCGGTGCGCCGCTACGGCGCGGCGTTCGAGGCGCTGCGCGACGAGCCCCGCGGCTCGGTGTTCCTGGCGTCGATGGGCACGGTCGCCGCGCACACCGCCCGGGTGACCTTCGCCAGCAACCTCTTCGCCGCCGGCGGCATCGAGGTCACCTATCCCGGCGCCCTGGCCGACGTCGACGCGGTGCTCGCCGCCTACGACGGCCGTCCGGTCGTCTGCCTCGCCGGCAGCGACGCGGCGTACGCCGAGTGGGGCGCCCCCCTGATCGCGGCGCTGCGTGGGGCCGGTGCCCGCCACGTCATCGTCGCCGGCCGGCCCGGCGACCTCGACGTCGACGATTCGTGTGCGATGGGTGTCGACGCCCTCGCCTTCCTGACCCGCACCCGGGAGGTGTCGGCATGACCATCCCCAGCAGCTTCGCAGGCCTGCCGTTGGACGGCGGCGCGGCCGCGGCCCCGGCGCCGCAGGGCGGTGAGCCCTGGGCCAGCCCCGAGGGCATCGACGTCCTGGGCGTCTACGGCCCCGAGCACCTCGCCGGGCTCGACGCCCTCGACACCCTCCCGGGGCTGAGCCCGTTCCTGCGCGGGCCCTACCCGACGATGTACACCACGCAGCCGTGGACCATCCGGCAGTACGCCGGGTTCTCCACCGCGGAGGAGTCCAACGCCTTCTACCGCCGCAACCTCGCGGCCGGGCAGAAGGGCCTCAGCGTCGCGTTCGACCTCGCCACCCACCGGGGCTACGACTCCGACCACCCGCGGGTGCGCGGCGACGTCGGCATGGCGGGCGTGGCGATCGACTCCATCTACGACACGCGGGTGCTCTTCGACGGCATCCCGCTGGACCAGATGAGCGTGTCGATGACGATGAACGGCGCCGTGCTCCCGGTGCTGGCGCTCTACATCGTGGCGGCCGAGGAGCAGGGGGTGAAGCCGGAGCAGCTCGCGGGGACCATCCAGAACGACATCCTCAAGGAGTTCATGGTCCGCAACACCTACATCTACCCGCCGCTGCCGTCGATGCGGATCATCTCCGACATCTTCGCCTTCACCAGCCAGCGGATGCCGCGGTTCAACTCGATCTCCATCTCCGGCTACCACATCCAGGAGGCCGGCGCGACGGCCGATCTGGAGCTGGCCTACACCCTGGCTGACGGCGTCGAATACATCCGCGCGGGTCTCGACGCGGGCCTCGACATCGACGCCTTCGCGCCGCGGTTGAGCTTCTTCTGGGCCATCGGGATGAACTTCTTCATGGAGGTCGCCAAGATGCGCGCGGCGCGGGCCCTGTGGGCGCGGCTGGTGCGGCAGTTCGACCCGAAGAACCCCAAGTCCCTCTCGCTGCGCACCCACAGCCAGACCTCGGGCTGGTCGCTCACCGCGCAGGACGTCTACAACAACGTCGCGCGCACCTGCATCGAGGCGATGGCGGCCACGCAGGGGCACACCCAGAGCCTGCACACCAACGCGCTGGACGAGGCGATCGCGCTCCCGACCGACTTCTCCGCGCGCATCGCCCGCAACACCCAGCTGCTGCTGCAGCAGGAGTCCGGCACCACCCACACCATCGACCCGTGGGGCGGCTCCTACTATGTCGAGCGGCTGACCCACGACCTCGCCGAGCGCGCGTGGGCCCACATCCAGGAGGCCGAGCGCGCGGGCGGGATGGCCAAGGCGATCGAGGCCGGGATCCCCAAGATGCGCATCGAGGAGGCCGCGGCCCGCACCCAGGCGCGGCTGGATTCGGGTGCGCAGAAGCTGATCGGCGTCAACACCTACCGGCTGGCCGACGAGGACCCGCTGGACGTGCTCAAGGTCGACAACGCCTCGGTCTACGCTCAGCAGATCGCCAAGCTGGAGCGGTTGCGCGCCGAGCGCGACGAGGACGCCGTGCGTCGCAGCCTCGAGGCGCTGACCAATGCCGCCGAGCAGGGGGCGGGGCAGGGCCTGGAGGGCAACCTGCTCGCCCTGTCGATCGACGCCGCGCGCGCCAAGGCCACCGTCGGGGAGATCTCCGACGCCCTGGAGAAGGTCTACGGCCGCCACCAGGCGACGATCCGTACGATCAGCGGCGTGTACAAGTCCGAGGCCGGCAGCAACGAGCTGATCGACCGCGCGATCGCGGCGACCGCCGCGTTCGAGGAGAACGAGGGCCGCCGCCCGCGCATCCTGGTCGCCAAGATGGGCCAGGACGGTCACGACCGCGGCCAGAAGGTCGTGGTGACCGCGTACGCCGACCTCGGCTTCGACGTCGACGTCGGCCCGCTGTTCAGCACCCCGGAGGAGGTCGCGCAGCAGGCGGTCGACAACGACGTGCACGTCGTCGGGGTCTCCTCGCTCGCCGCGGGCCACCTCACCCTGGTGCCGGAGCTCAAGCAGGCGCTGGCCGACCTGGGGCGCGACGACATCCTCATCGTCGTCGGTGGGGTCATCCCGCCCGACGACGTGCCGGCCCTGCTGGAGATGGGCGCCACGTCGGTGTTCCTCCCCGGCACGGTGATCGCCGAGGCGGCGCTCGAGCTCCTCGACAAGCTCACCGCGCAGCTGCACGGCTGAGGGAGCGGGCGGGCGTGGCACGTCCCATCGACGTCGCGGCGATCGCGGCCGGGGTCCGCGAGGGCGCCCGGGCCGCGGTCGCGCGGGCGATCACCGTGGTCGAGTCCAGTCACCCCGGTCACCGTGACGCGGCGCGGGAGCTCCTCACCGACCTGACGGCCGCGGCCGCCGACCGGCCCCCCGCCTGGCGTGTGGGCATCTCCGGGGTGCCCGGCGTCGGGAAGTCGACCTTCATCGAGTCGCTCGGCACCTACCTGACAGGGGAGGGGCACCGGGTCGGGGTCCTGGCCGTCGACCCGTCGAGCGTGCGCACGGGCGGTTCGGTGCTGGGCGACAAGACCCGGATGGCCCGGTTGAGCACCGACCCGGCGGCGTACGTCCGCCCCTCGCCCAGCGCGGGCACGCTCGGCGGCGTCGCGCGGGCCACCGCCCAGGCGATGACCGTGCTCGAAGCGGCGGGCTACGACGTGGTGCTGGTCGAGACCGTCGGCGTCGGTCAGTCCGAGGTCACCGTGGCCGGGATGGTCGACACCTTCCTCTTCCTGACCCTGGCCCGCACGGGTGACTCCCTGCAGGGCATCAAGAAGGGGATCCTCGAGATCGCCGACGTCATCGCGGTCAACAAGGCCGACGGCGACCGGGAGCCCGAGGCGCGGGTGGCGGCGCGCGACCTCGCCGGCGCGATCCGCCTGGTCCAGGGGGGACGTCCGGAGGCGTGGGTCCCGCCGGTGCTCACCTGCTCGGGTCTCACCGGGGTCGACGTCGACAGGGTGTGGGCGCGCATCGGCGCCCACCGCGACCACCTAGGAGACGGCGGCATCGCCCGCAAGCGGGCGCATCAGCAGCTGGATTTCACCTGGGCGCTGGTCCGCGACGAACTCGAGCAGCGACTGCGCCGCTCCGAGGCCGTCCGGCGGGTCCGGGCCGAGGTCAACGAGGCGGTGCTGGCCGGGGATCTCACCGCCCCGCTGGCGGCCGATGCGATCCTGGCGGCGTACGACGAGGTGTCCCGGGGTGACTCGGATGGGCCAGACTCGTTAGTCTGAACGGGTCATCGATCACGGGGGTCATCCATGCACAGGCGAGAGCCGGCGTTCGCGCGGCCAGCCCGCTGGGCCGTTGTCGGCCTGCTCGCCTCCCTCGTGCTCGCCGGCTGTTCCGACGCCGACGACGACGGGGGCCTGGCCGAGGCCGGCCCGACCGTGACCGCGTCCGCCTCGCCGAGCCCGACACCGACGGCCGAGCCCACCACCGAACCGGAGGCCGGCACCGAGCCCCCGGCCGAGGGCCTCGTGATCGGGAGCATCAACGCTGACGGTGCCGAGGAGCAGGCGCTGGCCGACCTGACCATCGACTACTGGTCGATGCTCTACCAGATGTACGCCGAGGCCGAGGTCGACCGCGGTGCGTTCTCGCTGCTCGCCAAGGGCCGCGCCTACCAGGACCCGGTCAGCTACGTCGACCAGTTGCGCAGCAGCGACCTCCGGCAGCAGGGAGGCGCGGTCATGCACGTCGAGGACGTGACCGTCTCGGGGCGCTCCGCAGAGGTCGTCTCCTGCTTCTGGAACCAGGCGCTCAACGTGAACGCCGACGGCCGGCCGGCCGAATCGGTCCTGCCGTTCTTCCAGATCCGCAACGTCCTGACCAAGCAAGGCCCCGACTGGCGGGTCGCCCGCAGTATCACCATCTCCGAGAACCAGAGGTGCAAGTCCTGATGCGTCCCCTCCACACCCTCGCCCGTCTCCTGGTGCCCACCGCGGGTGTCGTCGGTCTGTCGATGATCGCCGTCGCGCCGGCGACCGCCGGTCCCACCTCCGGGACCGAGACCGAGGACGGTTACGGCGCGGGCGTCAGCGTCACGGTCAACGTCACGGGCGACGTCAGTCAGAGCCGCCGGGCGCGGATCCCCGGGCCCCCTCCGCTGTGCTACTGGGCGCCCCTCGACGGCCCCGCCGACCCCTCCGACCCCGAATCGGTCGGGGAGTGGTGGCACGAGCAGGAGCTCGCCATCGGCAGCGGGCACGCGGCCGAGGGACGACTCGCGATGCGCGACGGCGCGGTGCAGGAGGCCAAGGATCGCGTGGCGGACGGGGAGGAGCTCACCTTCTACCGGCTGCACATCAACGACCACGCGCCCGAGGGCCGGGACTGGTACGACACCACCGAGAAGCTCGCGGCCGCCGGGTGCGGTGCCGGCACCCGGCCCGGGCGCTTCGGCCCCGTCCTGACGACGATCACCTTCTTCGAGACCGGCAATCCGCCGGCGCCGGTGGTCGACCCGGAGACCCTGGCGCGCTACGCCTACGAGGTGATGGATCTGGTCGCGCCGGAGCTGGACTGGAATCCCAAGGCGCGCCACGCCGGCGGCGGTTCGCTGGTCTACCTCCCGACCTGGCTCTGGGTGGACGACGCGGCGGCGGTCGATGTGCGGTCGGTGACCGCATCGATCGGCGCCGTCAGCGCCACCGTCACCGCCGAGACCGGCGGCGTCTCGGTGGTGTCGCCGGCGGGCGCCACGGAATGCTCGGCCGCCCAGGCCGCGACCCCGTACAGCAGCAACGTGGCGGAGTCGAACGCCTGCACCCTCACCTTCCTCAAGGGTTCGCGCGGATACGCCAACGGGTTCCCGGTCGAGGCCTCGACGGTGTGGAACGCGACCTGGACCTCGAGCACCGGCGCCGGCGGTGAGTTGGCCAGCCGTACCGAGAACGCCACCACCCTGATCCCGGTCGCGGAGTCCCAGGCACTGGTGACGAGCACGCGCTGATAACGATTGGGTATGCCCCGCTCGTTCGGGTCGGCGTCGCGGTGCACCCGGGGTTAGGGTTCTCGCGTTTCCACGCCGGGGACTCCCGGCCCGAGTAAGGGAGGCGCCTTGCGAGGCACCGCGATCAAGATGGCAGCTGGCCTCGCGGCGAGCTTGATGGTTCTCACCGCTTGTGGCGACCGCCCGGGCGACAACGACGACGCGGCCGAGCCGGCAAAGACCCCGCTCGCCACCGCCAGCGTCGAGCCGCTGCCCGAGGGGCAGTTCCCCGACTTCAAGGCCTGCATGGTCTCCGACTCCGGCGGGTTCGACGACAAGTCGTTCAACCAGACCTCGCGCGCCGGCCTGACCGAGGTCGAGGAGGCGCTGGGCATCCAGGCCGCCACGATCCAGTCGAACTCCGACTCCGAGTACCCCGGCAACCTGCGCCGCCTGGTCAACCAGGGCTGCCAGCACATCACCACCGTGGGCTTCAAGCTCGGTGAGGCCACCGAGACGGCCGCGAAGAACAACCCCGACATCGACTTCTCGATCGTCGACTTCGCCTACGAGCAGCCGCTGGAGAACGTCAAGGGCCTGGTGTTCGCGACCGAGGAGCCCTCCTACCTCGCCGGTTACCTCGCCGCCTCGCAGTCCGAGGGTGTCGTGGGCACCTTCGGCGGCGCGAAGATCCCGACCGTGACGATCTTCATGGACGGCTTCGCCAAGGGTGTAGCGCGCTACAACGAGGACTACGACGCGGACGTCCAGGTGCTCGGTTGGGACCCGGAGACCCAGGAGGGCTCCTTCACCGACGACTTCGAGAACAAGTCGAAGGGCGCCTCGATCGCCAACACCCTCATCCAGCAGGGCGCCGACGTGATCTTCCCGGTCGCCGGCCCCGCCGGTCTGGGTGGTCTCCAGGCCGCGAAGCAGAACGACGTGCGGGCCATCTGGGTCGACACCGACGGCTGCGAGTCGGCCGCCGAGTACTGCGACATCCTGCTGACCTCGGTCGAGAAGGCGATGGACCTCGCGGTCCGCAACGCGATCGCCGACTCGATCACCGACGAGTTCACCAACGAGGTCTACAACGGCACCCTTGAGAACGGCGGCGTCAGCCTCGCGCCCTACCACCAGTTCGAGGACGCCATCGACCAGGAGATCAAGGACAACATCGAGCAGATGAAGTCCGACTTCATCTCCGGTGAGCTGACGCTGAACTAGTCGCAGCTCGTCTGCGGCACGCAGCACGCGCGGACCGGGGTCGGTCGTCCGACCGGCCCCGGTCCGTTTCGCACGGGGGGACCCAGCACGAGGGGGCAGGGATGAAGCTCGAGATCAGGGGCCTGACCAAGCGGTTCGGCTCCTTCACGGCCAACGACGGCATCGACCTCACCGTCGAAGAGGGGGAGATCCACTGCCTCCTGGGTGAGAACGGCGCTGGCAAGTCGACGCTGATGAACATGCTCTACGGCCTGCTCGAGCCGACCGAGGGCGAGATCCTCGTCGACGGCGAACCCGTCAGCTTCTCCTCACCCGGCGATGCTATCGACCGGGGCATCGGCATGGTCCATCAGCACTTCATGCTGGTCCCGGTCTTCACCGTCGCCGAGAACGTCGCCCTCGGCCGCGAGGACGTCCGCGGTCCCGGCATCCTCGACCGTCGTGCGTCCGCACGTCGGGTGCGCGAGCTCTCCGAGGCCTACCGGCTCTCGGTCGAGCCGGACGCGATCGTGGAGACCCTGCCGGTCGGCGTCCAGCAGCGCGTCGAGATCCTCAAGGCGCTCACCCGCGAGGCCAAGGTGCTCATCCTCGACGAGCCCACAGCGGTGCTGACCCCGCAGGAGACCGACGAGCTGTTCGCGATCATGCGGCGGCTCAAGGCCGAGGGCACCTCCATCATCTTCATCACCCACAAGCTGCGCGAGGTCCGTGCCGTTGCCGACCGGATCAGCGTGATCCGCCGCGGCAAGGTCGTCGGCACCACCAGCCCGCAGGCCAGCGAGGCCGAGCTCGCCGAGCTGATGGTCGGTCGCAAGGTCAACCTGGTCGTGGAGAAGTCCGAGCGCGAGGCGGGCGCACCGGTGCTCAGCGCGCGCGACCTGGTCGTCGTCGACCCGCGGGGTCACCAGGTGGTCAAGGGTGTGTCGCTCGACGTACGCGCCGGCGAGGTGCTCTGTGTCGCCGGCGTCCAGGGCAACGGACAGACCGAGCTGGTGAAGTCGCTGCTCGGCCTCGTGCGCGCCGAGGGCGGGAGCATCACCCTCGCCGGCGAGGACATCACCCACGACAGCCCCCGCGCACGGCTCGAGCGCGGCATCGGCTACGTGCCCGAGGACCGCTCCTCCGACGGCTTCGTCGGCGACTTCAGCATCCGCGACAACCTCGTGCTCGACCTGTTCCGCAGTGAGCAGTTCTCCCGCGGCCCGGCGCTCGCGCTCAGGGCGATCGCCGACAACGCCGAGGCGCGCATCGAGGAGTTCGACATCCGTACGCCGTCGGCGTCCACCCACGTCGCGGCGCTCTCGGGCGGCAACCAGCAGAAGGTCGTCGTGGCCCGTGAGATGTCGCGCCCGTTGACCGTGCTCATCGCCGCCCAGCCCACCCGTGGCGTCGACGTCGGCTCGATCGAGTTCATCCACCAGCGGATCATCGCCGAGCGCGACCAGGGGGTCGCGGTGCTGATCGTCTCGACCGAGCTCGACGAGGTCTACGCCCTCGCCGACCGGATCGCGGTGATGTACGACGGGCGGGTCGTCGACGTCGTCGGACCCGACACCCCGCGCGAGGAGATCGGTCTGCTCATGGCGGGCGGCCGCGACAGCACCGACGGTCAGAACGACGTGGAGGACATCGCATGAGCGAGGCGGCTGCCACCGTGCAGGAGGAGGAGAAGCAGGAGCGCAGTGCGCGCTTGCGCGACGACATCGTCACCACGATGCTCGCGATCGTCGCCGCGCTGCTCATCGGCGCGGTGCTCATCGCCTTCAGCTACGAGCGCTCCCTGGACTCGCTGTCGTACGTCTTCTCCTACCCGCAGGACTTCTTCCGCCACTCCGGCGACGCGATCTGGACCTCGTACGAGGCGATGGTCAAGGGCTCGGTCGGCAGCATCTCGGCACTCAGCGAGACCCTCGAGCGCGCCGCGCCGCTGATCTGCGCGGGGCTCGGTGTCGCCCTGGCCTTCCGCGCCGGTCTGTTCAACATCGGCGCCCAGGGGCAGATGATCGTCGCGGCGCTGGCGGCCGGCTACGTGGGCTGGACCTGGGACCTCCCGGTCGGGCTGCACCTGCTGGTCTCCATCGGTGCTGCGGTCGTCGTCGGCGGGTGCTACGGCGGGTTCGTCGGCGCGCTCAAAGCCCGCACGGGTGCGCATGAGGTCATCACGACCATCATGCTCAACTACATCGCGCTGCTGGGGATCCTCGCCTTCGCGCTGCTGCACCCGGCGTTCCAGCGGCCCGGCCAGACCGAGCCGCTCAGCGACCGGGTGGCCGACTCCGCGGCCTACCCCGTGATCGGCGACCTGCACCTGGGCATCCTCGTCGCCCTACTCGCGGCAGCGCTGACCTGGTGGATCCTCGACCGCTCGACGCTGGGTTTCCAGCTCAAGGCCGTCGGCAGCAACCCCGAGGCGGCGCGCACCGCCGGGATGAGCGTGCCCATGGCCTACACCTCCGCCATGGTCCTGGCGGGCGTCTTCTCCGGGTTGGCGGCCACCATGCTCGTCAACGGCGACCGGTTCGCGATCAGCAGCACGCTGTTCGGCACGATCGGATTCGACGCCATCACGGTGGCGCTGTTGGGGCGGGGCAAGCCGCTGGGCACGGTGCTCGCCGGGCTGCTCTTCGGCGCGCTGCAGGTCGGTGGCCGGGCCATGGAGGCCACCTCCGTGGGCACCTCGCCCGACCTCGCCCAGGTCCTGCAGGCGCTGATCGTGCTCTTCGTCGCCGCACCGGCCCTGATCGCCGCCCTGACCCGGCGCCGGCGCCGGGAGCCACCACCGGCCTTCGCCGCCCCTTCGACGCAGGAGGAAGCAGCATGAGCACCTCGACGGCACCGCGTACGGCTTCGGGTGACGTCGCGATCCGCGACCGCGCCGATGTGCTGCGCCAGGTCAAGACGGTGGTCGTCCTGGCCATCGCCGCGCTGCTCGTGCTGCTCTTCGCGCTCTCGGTCGACGACCCGAAGATCTACTGGACGCTCGAGGAGCGGGCCCGGCTCGACACGCGCCGCACGCTCAACGCGCACGTCGTCGCCTGGTCCGCCTTCGGCTACCTCGTCGTCGCCCTCGTCTTGGCGGCCCTGAACCGGATCCGCCGCGGCTGGGTCGCCGGTCTGGTCTTCTTCGGCGCGGGGTTGGCGTTCTACGCCGGCTTCCTGATGTGGTTCTTCGCCGACCAGCGCGAGTTGGCCGGGATCGGGGCCATCTCGATCGTGAACCCGCTGCCGCAGACGGTGCTGTATGCGACGCCGCTGGTGTTGGGTGCGCTGGCCGGCACCCTGTGCGAGCGCGCCGGGGTGGTCAACATCGCGATCGAGGGCCAGTTCCTCATGGGGGCGTTCTTCGCCTCGGTGGCTTCCTCGCTCGCCTACAGCGCCGAGGCCGGGCTGCTCGGCGGTGCGCTCGCCGGGGTCGCGGTCGCCTCGCTGCTGGCATGCTTCGCGATCAAGTTCCACATCAACCAGATCGTGCTCGGCGTCGTGCTGATCGCGCTGTGCCTGGGCCTGACGAACTTCCTCCTGGGGCAGATCCCGACCGCGCGCGAGAACCCCGTGCTCGCCTCGTACCTCAACCAGCCGGTGACCCTGGACCCGATCCGGATCCCGGTGCTGGCCGACATCCCCGTGCTCGGGCCGGCGCTGTTCAACCAGTCGCTGCTGGCGTACCTGATGTACGCCTCGGTCGCGCTGGTCACCTGGCTGCTGTTCCAGACCCGGTGGGGGCTGCGGGTCCGCGCCGTGGGCGAGCACCCCAAGGCCGTCGACACCGTCGGCATCAACGTCGCCCGGCGCCGCTGGAGCGCGGTGCTGCTCGGCGGGGTGTTCGCCGGCCTCGGCGGCGCGTTCTTCACCGTCGGCTCGACCGGCGCCTTCGACCAGAACCCCTCCAACGGTCAGGGCTTCATCGCGCTGGCCGCGGTGATCATGGGGCGCTGGCACCCGATCGGCGCGACCGCCGCGGCGACCTTCTTCGGGTTCATGCTCGCCACTCGCGACCAGCTCAGCGTGCTGACCAAGATCGACTCCGAGCTGCTGTCGGCCGCGCCCTACCTGGCCACCGTCATCGCGGTCGCCGGGTTCGTCGGGCGGGTCCGGCCGCCGGCGGCCTCGGGCGAGCCGTACCTGAAGAGCTGAGGTCTAGGCTGGATGCGATGCCCGATCACCCCGGTCCCGCCACGGTGGTCGACGAGGTCGTCGGGAAGTACACCGACGAGCTGGTCGACCTGCGCCGCGACCTGCACGCCCACCCCGAGCTGAGCTGGGTCGAGAAGCGTACGACCGACATCGTCGCCCGGATGCTCGCCGCGGCGGGCTGGTCGGTCCGGCGCCGCCCGGGGAGCGGCCTGGTCGCCGACCTCGGACCCGCCGACGGCCCCCGGGTGGCGCTGCGCGCCGACCTCGACGCCCTGCCCGTGGAGGACCGCACCGGCGAGCCGTGGGCGAGCACGGTGCCGGGGGTGGCGCACGCCTGCGGGCACGACGTCCACACCGCGGCGCTGGTGGGCGCCGGACTGGCGCTGGCCGAGGTGGGCGACCGACTGCCCGGAGCCGTACGCCTGCTCTTCCAGCCCGCCGAGGAGGTCATGCCCGGCGGCGCGCTGCAGCTCATCGCCGAGGGCGCCCTCGAGGGCGTCGACCGGGTCTTCGGGCTGCACTGCGACCCGAGCCTCGATGTGGGCGAGGTGGGGCTGCGCGACGGGCCGATCACCGGCGCCGCCGACCGGCTCGAGCTGCGCCTGCAGGGCGCCGGCGGGCACACCTCGCGCCCGCACCTGACCGAGGACCTCACCTTCGCCCTGGGCAAGCTGGTCACCGAGCTGCCTGCCGCGCTCTCCCGTCGCCTCGACCCGCGCGCGGGCGTGAGCGTCGTGTGGGGCGTGGTCCACGCGGGCGCGGCCGCCAACGTCATCCCGTCGGCCGGTCACCTGGTCGGGACGGTGCGGATGCTCGACGCGGTCGCCTGGGCCGAGTCCGAGCCGTTGGTGCGCGAGCTCGTGCAGCAGATCGTCGCGCCGTACGGCGTCGGGGTCGAGGTGACCTACCAGCGCGGCGTCCCGCCCGTGGTCAACGACGCGACCTCCGCCGGTCTGCTGGGCACGGCGGTGGAGGCCGCGCTCGGCCCAGCCGGTCGGGTCCCGACCCAACAGAGCCTCGGCGGGGAGGACTTCGCGTGGTACGTCGACGTCGTGCCCGGCGCGTTCGGCCGGCTGGGCACCCGGACCCCCGGGGGGCCGACGTACGACCTGCACCAGGGCGACCTGCGCATCGACGAGGGCGCCGTGCCGATCGGTGCCCGGGTGCTCGCCCACGCCGCGCTCGCCACCCTCGCAGCGGGGGAGACCGCCCGATGAGCCGCGACTGGGCGGGGCTGCGGGCCGAGGCGCACGCCGCGATGCTGCGCGCCTACGCGCCGTACTCCGGCTACCGCGTCGGCGCCGCCGCCCGCACCGACGACGGCCGGCTCGTGACCGGCTGCAACGTCGAGAACGCCTCCTACGGCGTGACGCTGTGCGCCGAGTGCGGGCTGGTCTCGGAGCTGGTGCGCGGCGGCCGCGCCCTGCTGACCGAGTTCGTCTGCGTCAACGGCGACGGCGAGATCATCATGCCCTGCGGACGCTGCCGGCAGCTGCTGCTCGAGCACGCCGCGCCCGGTTTGGTGCTGCTCACCCCGCGTGGGGAGCGCACGATGGCCGAGGTGCTGCCCGACGCGTTCGGACCCGCCGACCTGTTGGAACCGGAGGAGGAGCGCCCGTGAGCCCCGTGCACGACGCCGTCGAGGTGATCACCCGCAAGCGGGACGGGGGCACGCTCACCGACTCGATGATCGACTGGGTCGTCGCCGCGTTCACCCGCGGGGAGGTGGCCGACGAGCAGATGTCCGCGCTGGCGATGGCGATCCTGCTGCGCGGGATGTCGCGCGCCGAGATCGCGCGCTGGACCGCCGCGATGATCGCCTCGGGCGAGCGGATGGACTTCTCGTCGCTGTCGCGGCCGACCGCCGACAAGCACTCCACCGGCGGGGTGGGCGACAAGATCACCCTGCCGCTCGCGCCGCTGGTGGCCGCGTGCGGGGTCGCCGTGCCGCAGCTGTCGGGCCGGGGCCTGGGGCACACCGGCGGAACCCTCGACAAGCTCGAGTCGATCCCCGGGTGGCGGGCCGACCTGACCAACGACCAGATGCTGCGCCAGCTCGAGGAGGTCGGTGCGGTCATCTGCGCCGCCGGCACGGGGCTGGCGCCGGCCGACAAGAAGCTCTACGCCCTGCGCGACGTCACGGGCACCGTCGAGGCGATCCCGCTGATCGCCAGCTCGATCATGAGCAAGAAGATCGCCGAGGGCACCGGAGCGCTGGTGCTCGACGTCAAGGTCGGCACCGGGGCGTTCATGAAGGACCTCGCGGACGCCCGCGAACTGGCCGAGACGATGGTCGCGCTCGGCACCGACGCCGGCGTCCGCACGGTCGCGCTGCTCACCGACATGTCCACGCCGCTGGGTCGTACGGCCGGCAACGCGCTCGAGGTGCGCGAGTCGGTGGAGGTGCTCGCCGGCGGTGGCCCCGAGGACGTCGTGGAGCTGACGCTCGCGCTCGCGCGCGAGATGCTCGCCGCCGCGGGGCGCGACGACGTCGACCCCGCCGATCGGCTGGCGGACGGGTCCGCGATGGATGTCTGGCGGGCGATGATCGCCGCCCAGGGCGGTGACCCCGACGCGCCGCTGCCGACGGCCGCGGAGACCCACGTCGTGCGAGCCCCGGCCGCCGGTGTGGTCACGCGGGTCGACGCGATGGCGGTGGGCCTGGCGGCCTGGCGGTTGGGCGCGGGCCGGGCCACCCAGGGCGAGCCGGTGCAGGCGGGCGCGGGCGTCGAGCTGCACGCCAAGCCGGGGGAGCAGGTCGCCGAGGGCGCTCCGCTGCTGACCCTGCACACCGACGAGCCCGAGCGCTTCGCGCGGGCCCTGACGGCCCTCGACGGCGGGATCGACGTCGAGCCGGGGGCCGAGCACGCCCCGACCCCCGTCGTCATCGACCGGGTCGCGCCGGCCTGACCCGTGCCGTCACGGCACCACCATGAGCGGGCAGATCAGGTGGTGCAGCAGGTGCCGGGTGCTGGAGCCGAGGGCGAAGCCGCCGGTGCGCATCGGCTTGGTGCGCCGGGCGACGACCAGCAGCTGCGCGCTGCGGGCCTCGCGTCCCAGGACCTCCTCCGCGGCGCCCACGGTGGCGCGGAGCACGACCTCCACGTGGGGGTGGGTGTCGCGCCAGGGCCGCAGGAACTCCTCGAGCGCCTCGGCGCGCTCCGTGTCGTCACCGGCCGCCTCCCGCTCCGCGCTCGAGACCACGACGAGGGGCACCCGGCGGCGGTCGGCCTGGTCGATCGCCGCGTCGAGGGCGGCGGCCGCCTTCACCAGTCGGGGGTGGTCGGGCATGGCGCCGTCGACGGCCCGCAGGTCCTCCAGGCGGACGTCGATGCCGACCACGACCGGCGCGGTCGACTGGGTCGCCACCCAGCCGTTGGGCACCACGACGGTCGGGCAGGGCGCGCGACCGGCGACGGCGATGGAGGTGCTGCCGGTCACCAACCGGCGCACGGCGCCGACCCCGCGCTGGCCGAGGACCACGAGGTAGGCGTCCTTGGCCGCCTCGAGCAGGACCTGCACGGGCCCGCCGACCATCACCTCGGCCTCCACGTGCGGAAGGCCGCCGGCGTACCGCGAGGCGGTGCTCGCCAGGAACCGACGGGCCTCGCCGGTGTCGGGCTCGGTGGGGATCTCGTCGTCGACGTAGGCCACCGGCGTGGCGAGCATCAGCGGCTCGCACGCGCTCACCAGCCGGATCGGCCGGCGGGTGGACTCGGCCTCGGCGACGGCCCATAGGACCGCGGCGGAGCTGGGGTGGGAGGCATCGACGCCGGCGGACACCGTCCGACCGTCTGCGTGGTCGACGCGAGTGGGGCCGGGGATGGTCTGGGACTGCATCAGGAACCTCCGAGGGTCGGACGGCGCGCCGTCTGGGGCGTCGTGCGCTGGTGTCTTCAGCATGCGTCGACCGCACCGGCCGGCACGAGGGCCCGGCGTACCCGGGTCGTGGGACCTAGGTCCTTCGCGGCACTAGGCTGATCGGGACGGACCTGCCTGGAGGAATGCGATGCCCGCGCCCGAGCACCTGCGCCACACCCCGCTGGCGGGCCTGCTCGAGGAGGTGCTGGCCCGGGTCGACGACGTGGTCGACACCCAGCGGCGCCAGGCGCTGCTGGTCGACGCGGTCGTGGCGCTGGCCGCCGACCTGTCGATCGAGAGTGTGCTCCAGCGCATCGTGCGGACGGCCTGCGAGCTGGTGGGGTGCCGCTACGCGGCCCTCGGGATGCTCGGCGAGGGGAGCGACCGGCGGCTGGCGGCGTTCCTCCACCACGGCCTCAGCGAGGAGGAGACCGCGCAGCTCGGTGAGCTGCCGGGCGGCCGGGGCCTGCTCGGGCACATCATCGACTTCCCCGAGCCGGTGCGGATCTCCGACATCGGCAGGCACCCCGCGTCGTACGGCTTCCCGCCCGGCCACCCGCCGATGCGGTCGTTCCTCGGCCTCCCGGTGCGGATCCGCGGCACCGTGGTCGGCAACCTCTACCTGACCGACAAGCTCGGGGCCGACGCGTTCACCGAGGACGACGAGGCGGTCGCCGACGCGCTCGCCTCGGCCGCCGGGGTGGTGATCGAGAACGCCCGGCTCTACGCCGAGGCCTCCCGCCGGGAGGGGTGGCTGCGCGCCGGGTCGGCCGCCGCGGGTGCCGTCTTCCGGGAGGGGCTCACCACCCGCACCCTGCGGTTGGTGGAGGAGCAGGCGCGCGACGCCGCCGGGGCGGAGGCCGCCTGGGTGACGCTCGACCCCGGGGCGAGCGGAGAACGCGTCGTCGAGCCGGGGCGGATGGTGCTACCGCTGCGGGTCGGCGATGAGATCCTGGGGACCCTCGAGATCGTCGGCGCGCGCGAGCCCGACCACGGCATCGGCGCCGCCGATGAGCCCGCGCGGGCGCAGGGGTTCGCCGACCAGGTCGCGGTCGCCGCGGCGCTGGAGCGCTCGCGGGCCGACCGCGAGCAACTGGCGGTCTACGAGGACCGTGACCGGATCGCCCGCGACCTCCACGACCTGGTCATCCAGCGGCTCTTCGCGATCGGGCTGGGCCTCGACGCCGTCACCCCGCTGGCCGACAACCCGGAGGTGGCCGAGCGGCTCGCGACCTCCGTCGACGACCTCGACCGCACGATCAAGGACATCCGGCGGGCGATCTTCGCGCTCAACGACCGCGGGGGCGACGACCTGCGGCACGCGCTGCACGAGATCGTCGAGCGGGCGACCGGACCGCTCGGGTTCGCCCCGCGGCTGGTGCTCGAGGGCCCCGTCAACGCGGTGGTCACCTCGGCGATCCGCGGCCACCTGCTCGCGGTGGTGGAGGAGGGCCTGTCGAACGCCGCGCGGCACGCACATGCCTCGGCGGTGACGGTCACCGTCAGCGCCGATGCGGACCACGTGCGGCTGGCCGTGACCGACGACGGCCGGGGGCTGCCCGCCGACCGCGAGGAGAGCGGCCTGCGCAACCTGCGCGCCCGAGCGGAGCGCCTCGGCGGAACCTTCGACCTCGACAACCCTCCCGAGGGCGGCACCGTGCTGTCGTGGTGCGTGCCCGTGCCGCGTACCCCGCAGGACCCGACCGAAGAGGAAGCGTGAGGACCGACGTGACGACGCCCCAGCCCGACCCGATCAGAGTGTTCCTGCTCGACGACCACGAGGTCGTCCGCGAGGGGTTGCGCCGGCTGCTCGAACGCGACGGCGACATCGAAATCGTCGGCGAGTCCGGACTCGCGCAGGAGGCCGCGCGCCGGATCCCCGCGCTGCGGCCCGACGTCGCCGTGCTCGACGCGCGGCTGCCCGACGGCTCCGGCATCGAGGTGTGCCGGGAGGTGCGGGCGAAGGTGCCGGAGGTGAAGGCGCTGATCCTGACCTCGTTCGAGGACGACGACGCGCTGTTCGCCGCGATCATGGCCGGCGCGGCCGGCTACGTGCTCAAGCAGGTGCGGGGCAGCGACCTGCTCGAGACCGTCCGGCGCGTCGCCGCGGGGCAGTCGACCCTCGACCCGCAGGTCACCGCCCGGGTGCTCGAGCGGATCCGCAACCCACCCGTCGAGGACCCCGCGCTCGCCGGTCTGACCGCCCAGGAGCGCACCCTGCTGCGGCTGATCGGGGAGGGACTGACCAACCGGCAGATCGGCGAGCAGATGTATCTGGCGGAGAAGACGGTGAAGAACTACGTCTCGGTCCTGCTCAGCAAGCTCGGCCTCGAGCGGCGTACCCAGGCGGCGGTGTTCGCGGTGAAGCACCTCGGCGACGAGGACGCATCCCGGGACTGAAGTCCCTCGGGCCGCACACCTCCGGCCCTGCCGGCGGGGCCCGGGCGGCGCGAAGGTGGTGGTGTTCACCGAACACCACCCCATCAGGGGCCACACTCAAGGGAGAGTGTCATGAGCAGCACCGCCACACCCCGTCCCCGCCGCCACGTCGCGCTGCCGGACCCGGACTTCGTCCACCCCGAGGTCGTCGCTCCCGAGACCGGCTCCGCCCGCGCCGCCCGCTACGTCGGCGCCGCGCTGCGGATCAGCCTCGGCTGGATCTTCCTCTGGGCCTTCCTCGACAAGACCTTCGGCCTGGGCTTCGCGACCGAGCGCGGATCGTCCTGGCTCAACGGCGGCAGCCCCACCGAGGGGTTCCTCAGCTTCGGCACCCAGGGCCCGTTCGCCGGGGCCTTCCAGTCGCTGGCGGGCTACGCCGTCGTCGACTGGGCCTTCATGCTCGGCCTGCTCGGCATCGGTGTCGCGCTCGTCCTCGGCATCGGCGTCCGGATCGCCGCCGTCAGCGGAGCGCTGATGATGGTGCTCATGTGGGCCGCCGCGCTGTGGCCGGCCAACAACCCCTTCATGGACGACCACCTGATCTACGCCGGCCTGCTGGCGATGCTCGCCCTGAGCCACGCCGGTCGCACCCTCGGGCTCGGCGCCCGGTGGGAGGCCACCTCGCTGGTCCAGAAGAACCGGTGGCTCGTCTGAGGGCCGATCCCTCCACCCGAGGCCACGGCTGATCCCAGCCGTGGCCTTCTGCTGTGCCCAGGCGGCTCGCTCAGGCCTCGGGCAGGAGGAGGACCACGGTCTCCGCGACGCACGCCGGCTTGCTGGCGCCCTCGATCTCGATCGTGTGGCGCAGCACCACCTGCGTACCGCTGGCCAGGTCGGTCACCTCGGCCAGCACGACCCGGAGCCGGACCCGGCTGCCCACCAGGAGCGGCTGGGGGAACCGCACCTTGTTGACGCCGTAGTTGAGCTTCGCTCCGGGCGTCTCGATGGCGAAGATCGACTCGCCGAGCCAGGGCACGAGCGACAGGGTGAGGTAGCCGTGGGCGATCGTCCCGCCGAACGGTCCCTGGGCGGCACGGTCGACGTCGACGTGGATCCACTGGTGGTCGCCGGTGGCGTCGGCGAACAGGTTGACCCGCTCCTGGTCGATCTCGACCCAGTCGCCGACGCCGAGCTCCTCGCCGACGGCGGTGCGGAGGTCATCGAGGCTGGTGAAGGTACGCATGGTCCCGAGTGTGGCACCGCGTCTGTCAGGATGCCTGGATGGCACACCTGATCGCAGCACCGACGCGCATCCCGGTCCCCGGCGGCAAGACGATCGACGAGTACGTCGGCCGGGTCAACACGCAGACCTCCAAGCTCTCGGTGGCGCACATGATCGCCCCGCCGGGCTGGACCGAACCGGCGCAGGTCCCGGCGTTCGATGAGATCACCGTCGTGCTCCGGGGGATGGTCCGCGTGGAGGTCTTCGGCGCCTCCGGTCCGCCGGAGGTCATCGACGTCCGCGCCGGGCAGGCGGTCCTGACCAAGGCCGGTGAGCGCGTGCGCTACAGCACCGACATCGAGGAGACGGAGTACTTCGCCGTCTGCCTGCCCGCGTTCTCGTCGGAGACCGCCCACCGCGACGAGGAGGGCTGATGGCGCGCGCCCCCAAGCTCACCGAGGACGCCGTACGCGCTCTGCCGAAGGTCCTCCTGCACGACCACCTCGACGGGGGACTGCGGCCGGCGACGGTCGCCGAGCTGGCCCCGGAGGCCGGTCACACGCTGCCCGTCGCCGACGCCGACGAGCTCGGGCAGTGGTTCGCCGACGCCGCCGACTCGGGCTCGCTGGAGCGCTACCTGGAGACCTTCCAGCACACCGTCGCGGTGATGCAGACCGCCGAGAACCTCACCCGGGTCGCGCGGGAGTGCGTGGAGGATCTGGTCGCCGACGGCGTGGTGTACGCCGAGGTCCGATACGCCCCGGAGCAGCACGTCGACGGCGGCCTCTCACTCGACGAGGTGGTCGACGCCGTCCGGCTCGGGTTCCTCGAGGGCGAGGCGGCGGCGCAGGACGCGGGCCGGCCGATCGTGGTGCGCCAGCTGCTCACCGCCATGCGGCACCAGGCACGCTCGCGGGAGATCGCCGAGCTCGCGGTGGCCTGGCGCGACCGCGGGGTCGTCGGCTTCGACATCGCCGGCGCGGAGGCGGGCTATCCGCCCACCCGGCACCTGGACGCCTTCGAGTACCTCCAGCGCGAGAACGCGCACTTCACCATCCACGCCGGTGAGGCCTTCGGTCTGCCCTCCATCTGGGAGGCGCTGCAGTGGTGCGGGGCCGACCGGCTCGGCCACGGTGTGCGGATCGTCGACGACATCGAGACCGGCGAGGACGGCCAGGTGCGGCTGGGCCGGCTCGCGGCGTACGTGCGCGACAAGCGGATCCCGCTCGAGCTGTGCCCGACCTCGAACGTGCAGACCGGTGCGGTGGCGTCGATCGCGGAACACCCGATCGGGATGCTCGCCGACCTCCGGTTCCGGGTCACCGTCAACACCGACAACCGGCTGATGAGCGGCACGTCCATGACGCGGGAGATGCTCGCGTTGGTCGACGCGTTCGACTGGGGCCTCGACGATCTGCGCTGGGTGACGGTGAACGCGATGAAGTCGGCGTTCCTCCCGTTCGACGAGCGCCTGGCGATCATCAACGACATCATCAAGCCGGCGTACGAGGGCGGGGCGGAGTGAGCTCCGACGGTCGGCGGGACCGAGGCCGACCGCCGGGGGCTCTCGGAGCAGGAGGAGCACGACCTCGTCCAGCGTGAGATCGCCGACCTCCGCGCCGCCGCTGCCGACGCGCAAGGCCGTGGTGATGATGCCGAGTGCGGCGAGCTGACACGGCTCGCCGACGCGATCACCGAGGTCGTCGGGGGCTGAGCTCGCGGGCTGCTGTGTGCGGTCGGTCCGGTTTCTCCCTCAACCGCTAGGTTTTCGGCGCTTGCGGGAGGTCGCGGTCGGGTCGGGCTGTCGGTGGCGGGTGGGATGATCTGAGCATGCTCGATCGAGGCGATCTTCCCGACTTCGGCAAAGCCGAAGCGTGGGAGACGCTGCGCGCGACCGATCGGGATTCGCTGTCAACGGTGCGGGTTGTGGTGCGAGGGGCGCCGTCCGTACGGGTCGGACTGTCGGTGCGTCCTGGGAGACTGTGACCATGCTCGAGCGAGGCGAACTCCCCGACTCCGGCAGGGCCGGAGCGTGGGGGATGCTGCGCGCGATCGATCGGGTTTCTCCCTCAACCGCTGGGTTTTCGGCTTTTGCGGG
>JAJUGK010000029.1 GCA_029268205.1 Nocardioidaceae bacterium | reverse complement strand
GGCAGGGGGCCGCGCTGCTCGCCCGGCTCCCCGAGCCGGCCCGGGCCCCGGTCGGGCGGGCCGCCGAGGTCGCGGCCGTCACCGCGCTGCTCGTGCTGACCGCCTCGGCCCTCCTGGTCGCGACCGCCTGGCTGCTGTCGTTCGGCTCGGCCGCCAACGTCCTCGCCGCACTGGAGCTGACCACCCCGGACCTCGTCGCGCTCACGGCCGTGCTGGTGCTGCTGGTCCCCAACCTGCTCGTGCTCGGTGCGGCCTACCTCCTCGGGCCGGGGTTCGCCGTGGGCGTCGACACCAGCATCGCCGTCGGCAGCGTCGACCTCGGCCCGGTGCCCGCGCTGCCGGTCTTCGCGGCCCTGCCCGAGCCCGGCGACCAGCCGGCCGCCCTCGGCGCCCTGGTCGCCGTACCCGCCCTCTGCGCGCTGCTCGCCGTGGTCCTCCTCGGCCGCCGCCGTCCGCCGCTCGGCTGGGAGGGCGCACTCGCAGCCGGCATCGGGGGCGGCGCGGTCGCCGGCCTCGGCCTCGGCGTGCTCGCCGCGCTCGGGTCCGGCTCGCTGGGCGCGGGGACCATGGCCGAGTTCGGTCCGCCCGCCGGGTCGGTCGCCGTGATCAGCTGCGTCGCGCTCGGCCTCGGCGGCGGACTGGGCGCCGTGGTGGTCACCTGGTGGCAGGGGCGTCGGGCCGAGCCCGCGGCTCGGTAACCTGCCCCCGTGCCGATCCCCGCTGCTCCCGACGCCCCCGCGCGGCTGGTGGTCCTCGTCTCGGGCGGCGGCACCAACCTGCAGGCCCTGCTCGACGCCACCGCCGACCCGGCGTACGGCGCCGAGGTGGTCGCCGTGGGAGCGGACCGTGACGGGATCGCCGGGCTCGACCGGGCGACCGCACGCGGCGTGCCGACCTTCGTCGAGCGGGTCGGCGCCCACCCCGACCGCGCCGCCTGGGACGCCGCTCTCACCGCGCGGGTCGCCGCCCACGAGCCCGACCTCGTGGTCCTGGCCGGCTTCATGAAGCTGGTCGGCGCGGCGTTCCTCGACCGGTTCGGCGGCCGCGTCGTCAACACCCACCCCGCGCTGTCGCCGGCGTTCCCCGGCATGCGCGGCCCCGCCGACGCGCTCGCGTACGGCGTCAAGATCACCGGCGCGACGCTCTTCGTCGTCGACGCCGGGGTCGACACCGGTCCGATCGTGGCGCAGACCGCGGTCCCGGTGGCCGACGACGACGACGTGGAGACCCTCCACGAGCGGATCAAGACCGCCGAGCGCGCGATGCTCGTCGAGGCGGTCGGCCGGATGGTCCGCGACGGCTACACGATCACCGACAGGAAGGTCCGGTTCTCATGAGCGAGACCCAGCAGCCCGTACGCCGAGCCCTCGTGTCGGTCTACGACAAGAGCGGTCTGACGGAGCTGGCGACCGGTCTGCACGAGGCCGGCGTGGCCATCGTGTCGACCGGCTCTACCGCGGCGCGCATCGCCGACGCCGGCGTCCCCGTCACCCGCGTGGAGGAGCTGACCGGCTTCCCCGAGTGCCTCGACGGGCGGGTCAAGACGCTGCACCCGCGCGTGCACGCCGGGATCCTCGCCGACCGCCGGCTCGAGACGCACCGCGCGCAGCTCGAGGAGCTCGGCGTCGAGCCGTTCGACCTCGTGGTGGTCAACCTCTACCCGTTCACCGACACCGTCGCCTCGGGTGCCGCCCCCGACGAGTGCGTCGAGCAGATCGACATCGGCGGGCCCTCGATGGTCCGCGCCGCCGCCAAGAACCACCCGTCGGTCGCGGTGCTCACCTCCCCGGCGCAGTACGACGAGGCGCTCGCCGCGGTGCGGGGAGGCGGCTTCACGCTGGCCCAGCGCCAGCGGCTCGCCGCCGAGGCGTTCGTGCACACCGCGTCGTACGACGTCGCGGTGGCGTCGTGGATGGGCTCGGTCGTCACCGACACCTCCGAGGGGTCGGGTTTCCCGGCGTGGATCGGCGCGACCTGGGAGAAGGCCGCGGTGCTGCGCTACGGCGAGAACCCCCACCAGCGGGCCGCGCTCTACAGCGACGGCGACCTGCAGCGTCCGGGGCTGGCCCAGGCCCACCAACTGCACGGCAAGGAGATGTCCTACAACAACTACGTCGACGCCGACGCGGCGCGACGGGCGGCCTACGACTTCGACGAGCCGGCCGTGGCGATCATCAAGCACGCCAACCCGTGCGGCATCGCCGTCGGCGCCGACGTCGCCGAGGCCCACCGCAAGGCGCACGCGTGCGACCCGGTCTCCGCCTTCGGCGGCGTGATCGCCACCAACGTCCCGGTCAGCGTCGCCATGGCCGAGCAGGTCGCCGAGGTGTTCACCGAGGTGGTCGTGGCCCCCGGCTACGAGGCCGGCGCGCTCGAGGTGCTGACCGGCAAGAAGAACATCCGCGTGCTCGAGGCCAAGCCACTGCCGCGCGGCGGCATCGAGACCCGCGCGATCTCCGGCGGCCTGCTGGTCCAGGCCCGCGACGCCATCGACGCCGCGGTCGAGGGGGAGGGCCCCGGCGGCGACGACCCCAGCACCTGGCAGCTGGTGACCGTCTCCGCCGCCACCCCCGAGCAGCTCGCCGACCTCGCCTTCGCCTGGCGCGCCTGCCGCGCGGTGAAGTCCAACGCCATCCTGCTCGCCCGCGACGGCGCATCGGTCGGGGTCGGCATGGGCCAGGTCAACCGGGTCGACTCCTGCAGGCTCGCGGTGTCCCGCGCAGGCGACCGTGCCGCCGGCTCGGTCGCGGCCTCCGATGCGTTCTTCCCGTTCCCCGACGGCCCCCAGATCCTCATCGATGCCGGCATCTCCGCCATCGTCCAGCCCGGGGGATCGGTCCGTGATGCGGAGGTCATCGCCGCCTGCGACGCCGCCGGCATCACGATGTATCTGACCGGAGCCCGGCACTTCTTCCACTGAGCCCCGGCGGCCTACAGGTTGGCCGCCAACAGGTCGCGCAGCGCTCGGGCGAGCAGCCGGGCCTCGTCGGGCTCGGCGTGCTGGCCGGACTGGCGGCGTACCGCGCTGCCCAGGACGAGGGCGACGACCGCGGCGGCGACCTCCGCGGCATCGCGGACCCCGAGCGCGTCCAGCAGACCCCGGACCAGCCCCTCGGCGAGCCGGAGCGCCTCGGCGGCGTCGTCGCGCAGCGCGGGGTCGCGTGCCGCTCCGAGATAGATCGCGAGCTCCGTGCCGGCAGTCCCCACGTCGCGGACGGCGAAGACCGTGCTGACGATCGCGGTGGCGTGGTCGGCATCGGTCAACAGACCGCGTAGCCCTGCGGGGTCGGCCGCGGCGAGCTCCTCCATCGCCGCGACCCATTGCCCGACGTGGTGACGGAGCGCCTCGCGCAACAGGTCGTCGATGGAGGCGAAGTAGTAGACGGTCGTCGCGGACGGGAGGCCGGCGCGCGCGGCGACGGCCCGGTGCGTGACCGCTCGGGCGCCACCCTCGGCGAAGAGCGCCAGGCAGGCCTCGAGCAACTGCGCACGGCGGACCCGACTGCGCTCCTGGGTCAGCTGTGCCCGCGTAACCAACGCCGCCTCCCGCCGTTGTTTCATACGTTCGTATCAATTCACCCTATCGGGAGGTCCCGTGCCACGTCTGCTCTCCTGGCTGCTGGCCGCGCTGCTCGTCGTCGGGACCGCCCCGGTCCTCGCCACGCCGGCCCAGGCCGCCGAGCCGCCGCAGACCTCCTCCTACGACCCGGGACCCGAGAAGTACGACCACGTCGCCGAGTCCGACATCCCGGTGAGGATGCGCGACGGGCGGGTGCTGCGGGCGACGGTCTACACCCCGACCGTCAAGGGCACCCAGACCCCGGCGCCGGGCAGGTTCCCGGTGATCCTGGTGCAGACGCCGTACGGCAAGACCCTCGACGGAGTCGGCGTGGTCGGCACCCACCTGATCCACCGCGGCTACCTGGGTGTGGTGGTCGACGTCGCCGGCACCGGCGGCTCGGAGGGCCAGTCGATGCTCTTCGGGGAGACCGAGGCCAAGGACGGCGTCGAGCTGGTCGACTGGGCCGCCTCGCTGCCCAAGTCCAACGGCAAGGTCGGCCTGCTCGGAGGCTCCTACCTCGGCATCGACCAGATGTTCACCGCCGCTGCGGTCGGCCGGAACTCCCCGCTGAAGGCGATCTTCCCGATCGTCACCTCCGTCGACCCCTACCGCGACCTGTTCGTCTCCGGCGGTCTGGTCAACCTGGAGTCCAGCCTCGGGCTGCTGGCGATCTACGCCGGCGTGCGCACCCTCTCGCCGCTGGTCGAGCGCGGTCCCGTCGACCCGATCGACACGCTGCGGCTGGTCCTGGAGCACGCCCTGGCCACCATCCCGTTCGAGGCCACCGTCGGCATCCACGCGCTGCTGCACACCGGCCGCGCCTACGACGGCCCCTATTGGCGCAAGCGCGCCCCGCAGCGGGTGCTGCGCAAGATCGTGCGCAACCGTATCCCGGCCTACTTCGTCGGCGGTCAGTACGACGTCTTCCAGCGCGGGCAACCGCTGCTCTACAGCGGTCTGCAGAACGCCTTCCGCGGCCGTTCGGTGTGGCGTCCCATGCGGCCCCAGCAGAAGGCCACGCCCCGCTATCAGCTGCGCACCGGCCCCTGGGACCACGGCAACACCGGCGGCGGGTTCGACATGTGGCGGGTCCAGCTGGCGTGGTTCGACCGCTGGCTCAAGGGCCGCCGCACGGGCATCTTGAAGACCAACACGCCGCTGCACGTCCACGACACCGCCGGCGGCATCTACAGCCTCGCGGGCTACCCCGACCGTCGCTCGACGCCGACCGCGGTCCACCTGCACCCGGGCGGCCGGCTGGCGCGGCCCACCCCGAAGGCCCGCTCCGGAGCCTCCACGCTGGTCTGGAAGGGGCTGACCCTCTCGTGCCAGCGGTCGATCGCCCAGTGGGGCGCGGGCGCGCTGCGCGATGTCTACGACCAGTGCAAGAAGTTCCCGGCGCTGGCGCAGCCCCAGCTCGGCGACGCGACGTTCGAGACCGCCCCGATGAAGAAGCCGCTCAGGCTCGCCGGCCCGGTCGGGCTGCGGCTGCGGATGACCTCGACGCAGGCGGAGACCATGGTGGTCGCGACGCTGCAGGACGTCGCGCCCGACGGCAGCATCACCGACATCACCGCGGGCTCGCTCCTCGGATCGGCCCGCAAGATCGCCCCGCGCAAGAGCTGGCGGGGCGCGAAGGGGAGCTACCAGCTGCCGTTCCACCCCCACACGCGCGCCGCGGAGACCCCGGTGCCGCGCGGCCGGGTCACCACCCACGACATCGAGCTGCGGCCGGCATACTCCACGCTGAAGAAGGGCCACAAGCTGCGGTTGGTGCTGCAGACCGGGGACACCCCCCACCTGCTGCCGCCCGTGGCGAAGATCCTCCAGCTGGCCGGTGGCGTCTACCGCGTGCAGACCAACGCCGCGACGCCGTCCTTCCTGTCGCTGCCCATCCTCGATCGCCGGAAGTGAGCCGGAACCGACGCGTCTAGACTCACCCGCGTGACAGCGCAGATCCTCGACGGCACGGCGACCGCAGCAGCGATCAAGGACGAGCTCAAGGGCCGCATCACGCGGCTGCGGGAGGCGGGCGTGGTGCCCGGCCTCGGCACCGTGCTCGTCGGCGACGACCCCGGGAGCCGGTGGTACGTCGGGGGCAAGCACAAGGACTGCGCCGAGGTCGGGATCGAGTCGATCCGGGTCGACCTGCCCGGCGACGTCCCGCAGGCCGAGGTCGAGGCGGCGGTGGCGGAGCTCAACGCCGACCCGGCGTGCACGGGCTACATCGTGCAGTTGCCGCTGCCGGGCCACATGGACGAGAACGCCGTGCTCGGGCAGATCGACCCGCTCAAGGACGCCGATGGCCTGCACCCCACCAACCTGGGGTGGCTCGTGCTCGGCAAGGAGGCGCCGCTGCCCTGCACGCCGGCCGGCATCGTCGAGCTGCTGCGCCGCCACGACGTGCCGATCGCGGGCGCGGAGGTGTGCGTGATCGGGCGCGGCGTCACGGTCGGCCGCCCGCTCGGGCTGCTGCTCACCCGGCGTTCGGAGAACGCCACCGTCACCCTGTGCCACACCGGCACCCGCGACCTCGCCAAGCACGTGCGCGGGGCCGACATCGTGGTGGCCGCCGCCGGGGTGCCCGGCATCATCACCGGCGACATGCTCAAGCCGGGCGCCGCCGTCCTCGACGTCGGCGTCTCGCGGGTCGACGGCAAGATCGCCGGTGACGTCGCCGCCGATGCCCACGAGGTCGCCGGGTGGGTCTCGCCCAACCCCGGCGGGGTGGGCCCGATGACGCGGGCGATGCTCCTGGCCAACGTGGTGCTGGCCGCCGAACGGGCAGCCGGCCTGGCGTGAGCCACCCGCCGCCCGACGCCGGTCCGTCGCCCTCGCGCCACCCGCAGACGATCGGGGGCGTGATCTACCTGTGTCTGCTGGTCGCCGTGGCGATCGGGATGGCCCTGGTGGTCGTGGGGTCCTGGCGCGCCGGGGTGACCTGGATCGGATCCGCCCTCGTGGTCGCCGCCGGCGCCCGCCTGGTGCTCAGCGCCCACGCCGCCGGGATGCTCCGGGTGCGCCGCGGCAAGTGGTTCGACGTCGTGGTCCCGCTCGCCGGCGGCGTCGCGATGATCGTCCTGGCAGCAACGATCCCCGACCAGATCTGAGATCCGGCCGGGGATCGGCGGGTGCTGCGGGGGCTCAGATGAGGCCGAGCTCCTTGACCGCGTCGCGCTCCTCGACGAGCTCGGCGGCCGTGGCGTCCATCCTCGCGCGGCTGAAGTCGTCGATCTCCAGGCCCTGGACGATCTCCCAGTCGCCGCCGGAGGTGGTGACGGGGTAGGAGTAGATCAGGCCCTCGGGGATGCCGTACGAGCCGTCGGAGACCACGGCCATCGAGACCCAGTCGTCGGCAGGGGTGCCGCGCAGCCAGTCGCGGGCCGCGTCGATGGTGGCCGAGGCCGCCGACGCCGCGGAGGACGAGCCCCGCGCCTCGATGATGGCCGCGCCGCGCTTGGCGACGGTCGGGATGAAGTCGTTCTCCAACCAGGTCTGGTCACCGACCAGCTCGGCGGCGTTGCGACCGCCGACCTCGGCGTGGAACAGGTCGGGGTACTGCGTGGCGGAGTGGTTGCCCCAGATCGTCATCTTCTTGATGTCGCGCACCGGGGCGCCGGTCTTGGCGGCCAGCTGCGAGATCGCCCGGTTGTGGTCGAGCCGGGTGAGCGCCGAGAACCGCTCCTGCGGGATGTCGGGCGCGTTGTGCATGGCGATCAGCGCGTTGGTGTTGGCGGGGTTGCCCGTGACGCCGATGCGCACGTCGTCGGCGGCGACCTCGTTGAGCGCCTTGCCCTGTGCGGTGAAGATCGCGCCGTTGGCCTCGAGCAGGTCGCCGCGCTCCATCCCCTTGGTGCGCGGGCGCGCGCCGACGAGCAACGCGAGGTTGGCGCCGTCGAAGATCTTCGTCGGGTCGTCACCGATCTCGACGCCGGCGAGGGTGGGGAAGGCGCAGTCGTCGAGCTCCATGACGACGCCCTCGAGCGCCTTCAGGGCGGGGGTGATCTCCAGCAGCTGCAGCTGCACGGGCACGTCCGGCCCGAGCAGGTCGCCGTTGGCGATGCGGAAGAGCAGGCTGTAGCCGATCTGGCCGGCAGCGCCGGTGACGGCGACCTTGACGGGGGTGGTGCTCACGACGACTCCTGAGGTGTGCGGACGGGGTGATGCAGTGGGATCCGACGTTATCGCGCCGGTTTCGAGCGCCGGTGACCGGAGGTAATGTGCCGGCCATGGGGGATCTGTTCATCGACTTCAGCACGCTGCGGCGGGTGCGCAGGGATCTCGACGACGTCGAGTCGCTGCTCAGCGGACCGTGCCGCGGGATGGCCGAGCTGCCCGCCGACGCCGCGGGCCACGCCCAGTTGCGCGATCGGCTGCGCGAGTTCGGCGACGAGTGGGACTACGGCATCGCGAAGCTCGGCGACTTCAGCAAGGGCGCGGCCGAAGCGCTCGACCACATCGAGACGACGTTCACCGAGCTCGACCAGGAGCTCTCCAAGAGCTTCGACGAGGCGTGACGACGGCCGGGCGCGAGCACCGCACCACACGGCGCGGCACGGCACAACACATGACGGGGGTCAGATGACGACGTACGACGCACTCGGGTTCGATCCGGCGCCGGGGGACACCTCCCGCGGGCAGGAGCTGGCCCGCAGGCTCCGCAGCGCCACGCGAGCGCTGGAGCAGATGGATGCGGTGGTCAGCGGCACCGGCGACCAGCAGTGGCAGGGGCAGGCGGCAGAGGCGTTCGGCGACCTCGTCGCCTCGGACCTCAAGCCGCGGGTGCACGAGGCCTACCTGTCCTTCAGCGAGGCCGCGTCGGCGCTGGACACCTGGCTCGAGGACCTCAAGGTCTTCCAGAGCCGGGCGGCCGGGCTCGAGCAGGAGGCGCGCGAGGCGCGGGCGGCCCTGGCCGCCGCCCAGGCCGACGCCGACGGGCTGGGAGACGGGCCCGACGACCCCGACGACCCGGACGCGGCCGCCGACCACGAGGAGAAGCGCAGCGCCGCGCAGGGACTGGTGCAGTCCCGCACCGGCGCCCTGCAGGAGATCATCGGCCGAGCCAACCTGCTCGCCGAGGAGGCGACCAACTCGGCGTCCTACACCGCCGGGAAGCTCCAGAAGGCCGGCAAGGTGGCGCCCGACAAGCCGGGGCTGTGGGACCGGCTCTCCAACGCGCTGGAGGACCTCGGCGACCTGCTCGGCGACATCGTCGAGTTCGTCAAGGACAACTGGTGGGACCTCCTCCACCAGCTGGTCAACATCACCGCCACCGTCCTGAGCATCGCCGCGATCTTCGTGCCCGCCCTGGCGCCGTTCGCCCTCGCGTTCGCCATCGCCGACGTGCTGATGTCCGGCATCGACTGGGCCCGCGGGGTGCCCGGAGCGAAGGAGGCCTTCCTCACCGGCGCCATCGGCCTCCTCGGCGGGTTCGCGCTCGGCAAGGTCACCAGCGCGTTCGTCAACGCCGCCGGCCCGGCGCTCGCCACGGGGCCGTTCCGCGTCGTGATGGCCGGCGGGGGCGGAGCCGGTGCGATCGCGGCGCCGGCTGTGGCGGCCATCGCCTACAACCCGACGTACGGACCCGCGCTGGCCGGCTACACCATCATCAAGGCCAAGGACGCCAAGGACGGCGCGGACGCGATCCAGTCGCTGTTCGGGGGCAACACCTACTACAGCGACTCCCTCGCCGCCGGGTGGCGCCGGGCACGCCGCGACTGACCGACCCCGCAAGGAGAGCAGTGATCCCGGAACCCCCTGCGACCGCTCCCGGTGAGGGGCCGGTGCCCGACACGCCGGGCGCCGCCGACGAGCTGTGGTTCGCCACCCCACCCGGGTGGATCGAACTCGTCGCCTTCCCCGACGACGAGACGGCGTCGGCCTGGTTCGACGGGCTGCTCGACCAGACCCCGGAGCTGCGCGACGAGGCCGGACCGTTGCTGCGCGAGGCTTACCGCACGGCCCGCGCCGAGGCCGCCGGTACGCCGGTCGACTCCGCCGGCGCGATCGTCACTCTGGTCGACGGCGACGAGGGAGCCGATGGGCCCGACCGGGTGACGGTCTGGCAGTACTCCGTCCGGCTCCTCCTGCTGCCCCCGGCCCAGGGCATCGACCTGATGACGGTCGTCGAGCGCTTCCTCGCCTCGCCCGCGGGACGACGCGGTCTCGAGCACGCCGACGACCTCGTCGAGAGCTTCACGACACCCGAGGGCCGGTCCGGGATCGCGGTGCATGCGACGGCCGCGGCCGACGACCCCGAGCGACTGCGCCAGCACCTCCCGCACGCTGCACCCGACCGCCTCGGCACGGTCGTCGCGGCCACCCGCTTCCCGCATGTCGCCGGTGATCCACGCGAGCGCGTGCTCCTGGTCTCCGGCATCTGCCCGCGCCCGGAGGAGCGTACGGCGATGTCCCTCGTCGCCGCCCACATCGTGGCCTCCGCGCGGTTGCGGGGTGCCGACGATGCTCCGCTGCCCGGGCGGATCGACGTGGACGCCACCGGTCGTGGCCGGCACGCCGCGGCCGCCCCCGGGACGTCGGCCGGCGGCGCGGGATGACCGGGGCGCGCTCCGCGGGACGTCTGGTCGGCGCCGACGCGCTCACCTGGATGGAGCGCGTGCGCACCGCTCCCGGGGAGCCGCAGGCCCAGGTCGACCTCGTCTGGGAGCGTTCCCGAGCACTGCGCGCGCTCGAACGGGAGTCCGACTCCTTCCTCCGCCTGGGAGCCGGGCTCGCCGCCTTCGCCCTGTGGTGCCTCGCGCTCGCCGGACTGGCCGCAGCGCTCTGGGACGGTGCCGCGGTGGGGGTACGCGTCGTCGGCGGCCTCGTCGCCGCGGCTGCCGGCGTGGCGGCGGTCCTCGGCGGGCTGGCCGTCTGGCGCGCCGGTCGCGCCGTCGTCACGGCGTACTGCTGGTGGACGCTGCTCCCCGAACGCCTGCCGGAGGGCGTCGCGGTGGCGGGATGGCGCGACGACGCTGTCCGGGACGCGGTGCTGGCGCGGGTCTTCGTCTTCTCCGGGTGGCGCCCGCTGCGCATCGGTCTCGGCGCCGCCGCCGCGCTCGCGCCGGCCGCGTTCGTCGCGTTGGCGGTCGAGGGCGGGCCGCGCTACACCCCGACCTGGCACGAGGGGCAGGGCGCCGCGCTGACGGCGGTGGTCGTCGGGTTGGTGATCGCCGGGCTGATGACTGCCGCGGTCGTGCTCGGGGGACAGTTCCGGGCGGCGGCCGCACACTCCGAGAGGGACCCGATCTGGCGTCGGATCACCGGCCGTTCGCGCTGAGCGGCGCGTGAGATATCTTGACGTCAAGAAACTTTCGAGGAAGTGGAGCTTCGGTGAGCGACGAGACGATCATCTACACCCACACCGACGAGGCGCCGCTGCTGGCGACGTACTCGTTCCTGCCGATCATCTCGGCCTACGCCGCGAAGGCGGGCGTCCGGGTCGAGACCCGCGATATCTCGCTGGCCGGGCGGATCATCGCGCAGTTCCCGGAGCGCCTCACGGCCGAGCAGCGCATCGACGACCACCTCGCCGAGCTCGGCGATCTGGCCACCCGGCCCGAGGCCAACATCATCAAGCTGCCCAACATCTCCGCCTCGGTACCGCAGCTGAAGGCCGCGATCAAGGAGCTGCAGGAGCAGGGCTACGACCTGCCGGCCTACCCGGAGAGCCCGCAGACCGACGAGGAGCGGGAGATCCGCGCCAAGTACGACAGGGTCAAGGGTTCCGCGGTCAACCCGGTCCTGCGTGAGGGCAACTCCGACCGGCGCGCCCCGGCCTCGGTGAAGAACTACGCCAAGGCCCACCCGCACCGTATGGGCGAGTGGACGCCGGAGTCGAAGACCAACGTCGCCACCATGGGCGTCGACGACTTCCGCGCCAACGAGCAGTCGGTCGTCGTGGAGTCCGCCGACACCCTGCGCATCGAGCACGTCGGCGCCGACGGCACCACCACCGTGCTCAAGGACGACGTGCAGGTCCTGCCCGGCGAGGTCGTCGACGGCACCTTCATGAACGTCGCCGCGCTGCGACGCTTCCTCACCGAGCAGATCGCCCGTGCCAAGGCCGAGGACGTGCTGTTCTCGGTCCACCTCACGGCCACCATGATGAAGGTCTCCGACCCGATCATCTTCGGCCACGCGGTGCAGGCGTTCTTCCCGACGCTGTTCGAGCAGTACGGCGAGCAGCTCGCCGCCGCGGGCATCAGCCCCAACGACGGCCTCGGCGCGCTGCTGAGCGCGGTCGACGATCTCCCCGACGGCGCGGCGATCAGGGCCGCCGTGGAGCAGGGCCTGGCCGAGGGCCCGCGGATGGCGATGGTCGACTCCGACCGCGGCATCACCAACCTGCACGTCCCCTCCGACGTCATCATCGACGCCTCGATGCCGGCGATGATCCGCACCTCGGGCCACATGTGGGGTCCCGACGGCGAGGAGGACGACACGCTCGCGGTCATCCCCGACTCCTCCTACGCCGGCGTCTACCAGACCGTCATCGACGACTGCCGCGCCAACGGCGCCTTCGACCCCGCGACGATGGGCTCGGTGCCCAACGTCGGCCTCATGGCGAAGGCGGCCGAGGAGTACGGCTCCCACGACAAGACCTTCGAGGTCCCGGCCGCGGGCACCGTCCGCGTCGTCGACTCGGCGGGCAACGTACTGATGGAGCACACCGTCCAGCCCGGCGACATCTGGCGCGCCTGCCAGACCAAGGACGAGCCGATCCGCGACTGGGTGAAGCTGGCCGTGACCCGCGCCCGCGCCACCGGCGCCCCGGCGGTGTTCTGGCTCGACGAGACCCGTGCGCACGACCGCAACCTGATCGCGAAGGTCCGGGAGTACCTCACCGAGCACGACACCGACGGCCTGACGATCGAGATCATGGCTCCCGCCGAGGCGACCAAGTACTCGCTCGAGCGGATCCGTCGCGGCGAGGACACCATCTCGGTGACCGGCAACGTGCTGCGCGACTACAACACCGACCTGTTCCCGATCCTCGAGCTCGGCACCAGCGCCAAGATGCTCTCGATCGTCCCGCTCATGAACGGCGGCGGGCTGTTCGAGACCGGCGCCGGCGGTTCGGCGCCCAAGCACGTGCAGCAGCTGGTCAAGGAGAACTACCTGCGCTGGGACAGCCTGGGCGAGTTCTTCGCGCTGGCCGCCAGCTTCGAGCACCTCGCCACCACACGCGGCAACGCCCGGGCCCAGGTCCTGGCCGACACCCTCGACCGGGCGACCGGCACGTTCCTCAACGAGGACAAGTCGCCGACCCGGCGGCTGGGCGGCATCGACAACCGCGGCTCGCACTTCTACCTGGCGCTCTACTGGGCCCAGGAGCTCAGCCGCCAGACCGACGACGCCGAGCTGGCCGCCGCGTTCGCACCGCTCGCGCAGAAGCTCGGCGAGCAGGAGCAGACCATCGTCGACGAGCTCATCGCGGTGCAGGGCTCCCCGGCCGACATCGGGGGCTACTACCGCCCCGACCCGGCCAAGGCCGACGCCGTGATGCGCCCGTCGAAGACGCTCAACGACGCGCTCGCGTCGCTCTGAGCAGCTGAACGGCCAACCGTCGCAGGTGCCGTCCGTCCCTCCGGGGCGGGCGGCACTTGCGATCTTCGCGCTCGCACTGGGCGGCTTCGCCATCGGCACGACCGAGTTCGTGACCATGGGCCTGCTGCCCGAGGTCGCCGCCGGCATCGACGAGACGATCGCGCGCAGCGGGCACGTCATCAGCGCGTACGCCGCCGGGGTCGTGGTCGGTGCTCCGGTGATCGTCTCGCTGGCGGCCCGGCTGCCGCGCCGCGGTCTGGTCGTCGGCCTGATCCTCGCGCTCGGGGTGGGCAATGCGCTGACCGCGCTGGCCTCCGACTACGCCACGATGATGCTGGCCCGGTTCGTCGCCGGGCTCCCGCACGGGGCGTACTTCGGCGTCGCCTCGCTGATCGCCGCCTCGCTGGTCCCACCGAGCCAGCGCGGCCGCGCCGTGAGCCGGGTGATGCTCGGCCTCTCGGTGGCCACGGTCGTGGGCGTGCCGGCGAGCACCTGGCTCGGCCAGGCGCTCGGCTGGCGCGCGGCGTACTGGCTGGTCGTGGGGGTGGCGGTCATGACCGCGCTGATGCTGCGGGCGGTGCCGCCACGTCCGGGCGACCCGCACGCGACGGTGCGCCGCGAGCTGACCGCGCTGCGGCAGCCGCAGGTGATCGTCGCCGTGCTGACCGGAATGGTCGGGTTCGGCGGGGTCTTCGCGATGTACAGCTACGTCGCGCCGTTGATCCGCCAGGAGACCGGCCTGCCCGCCGGGTCCGTGCCGTGGTTCCTGTTCGCCTTCGGGGTCGGTTCGGTGCTCGGCACCTGGCTGGCCGGACGGCTGGCCGACTGGGACGTCGAGCGCGCCGTGGTCGGCGGGTTCGCGGTCTCGGTCGTCACGCTGCTCCTGGTCGCCGCCGGCGCGAGCAGTGCGCTGGCCACCGGGGCGCTGATGCTGGTCGTGGGGGCGCTCGGGTCGGTGCTGGCGGTCAACCTCCAGCTGCGGCTGATGCACGTCGCCGGCGACGCCGAGATGCTCGGCGCGGCGCTGAACCACTCCGCGCTCAACGTCGCCAACGGGCTCGGCGCCTGGCTCGGGTCGGTGGTGATCGCCGCCGGCCTGGGCTACCGGGTCCCGAGCGTCGTCGGGGCCGGCCTGGCCGCCCTGGGCCTGGTGATCTTCTGCGGCGGGCTCGCGCTGCAGCGCCGCACCTATGCTGAGAGCCATGTCTGATCCCCGGCGACCGGGCCACGCGTGAACGACACTCTCGCGAACGTCGCGCTCGTCGTCGTCTTCGTCATCGTGGGCGGGGTCTTCGCCGCCGCCGAGATCGCGCTGGTGTCCCTGCGGGACTCCCAGGCCAAGGCACTGGCCGACCGGGGGCGCCGCGGGCGGGTGGTCGCGGAGCTGAACGCCGACCCCAACCGGTTCCTCTCCGGGGTGCAGATCGGGGTCACCCTGATGGGGTTCCTCTCGGCGGCCTTCGGCGGCGCCACCCTGGCGGGCGACCTCGCGCCCGTGCTCGACCGGTGGGGCGTGCCCAGCGGCATCGTCGACCCGCTCGCGCTCGTGCTGGTCACCGTGCTGATCTCCTACCTCTCCCTGGTCCTGGGCGAGCTGACCCCGAAGCGGCTCGCGCTCCAGCGCGCCGAGGCGTTCTCGCTCGCCCTGGGGCCCCTCATCGACCGGATCTCCCGGCTGGCCCGGCCGGTGATCTGGCTGCTGTCGGTGTCCACGGACACGCTGGTCCGGCTGCTCGGCGGCGACCCCGGGGCGCAGAAGGAGGAGATGTCGGAGGAGGAGCTGCGCGAGCTCGTCCACGGGCACCGGACCCTGGGCGACGAGGAGCGCAAGATCGTCGAGGACGTGTTCGAGGCCGGTGACCGGCAGCTGCGCGAGGTGATGATCCCGCGCACCGAGGTCGACTTCCTCGAGGACAGCACCCCGGTCTACAAGGCCGCCAAGGACGCGCTGGCGAAGCCGCACTCGCGCTATCCGGTCATCGGCAACACCTCCGACCACGTCGTCGGGTTCGTCCACGTCCGCGACCTGCTCGACCCGGCGATGGCACACCGGTCCGTCCGCGTGGGCGAGCTGGTCCGGCCGACGCTGACGCTCCCGTGGACGCGCCCGATCCTGGCCGCGCTCAGCGACATGCGGCGCGAGGGTCAGCACCTGGCGATCGTCGCCGACGAGTACGGCGGCACCGCCGGCATCATCACCATGGAGGACCTCTTCGAGGAGTTGATCGGCGACATCCGCGACGAGTACGACATCGCCGAGCCCGAGACGACCCGCTTGGGCGGGACCATCGAGGTCGACGGCCTGCTCAACCTCGACGACTTTGAGGAGGAGACCGGGGTCGAGCTGCCGGAGGGCCCCTACGAGACCGTCGCGGGGTTCCTGATGCACCGCCTCGGCCGGGTGCTGCGGGAGGGCGACCTGGTGGAGTACGCCGGCCACCACATCGTCGCCGTGCGCCTCGACGGGCGACGGCTGTCGCGGGTGCGGGTGAGCCCCGTTCCGGAGGCCGACCCGGCGGATTCGACCACGGACTGAGTGGGCAACAATGACCCCTATGTCCGCGCCGCCCCCTGTCACCGCCGCCCCGCGGATCCTTTCGGGGATCCAGCCCACCGCCGACTCCTTCCACTTCGGCAACTACCTCGGGGCGCTGCGGCAGTGGGTCGACCTGCAGGAGGGGCACGAGGCGTTCTACATGATCGCCGACATGCACGCCATCACCGTCGAGCAGGACCCCAAGGTGCTGCGCGCTCGGACGCTCCGGTCGGCGGCGCAGCTGGTCGCGATGGGCATCGACCCCGCCCGGTCGGCGATCTTCGTGCAGTCGCAGGTGCCCGCCCACGCCCAGCTCGCCTGGGTGCTCAACTGCCTCACCGCCTTCGGCGAGGCGCGGCGGATGACCCAGTTCAAGGACAAGTCCGCCAAGGGCGGCGAGGGGGCCGCCAGCGTCGGCCTGTTCACCTACCCGATCCTGCAGGCGGCCGACATCCTGCTCTACCGGCCCGCCTACGTCCCGGTGGGGGAGGACCAGCGCCAGCACCTCGAGCTGACCCGTGACCTCGCCCAGCGCTTCAACGCCCGCTACAAGAAGACCTTCAAGCTCCCCGAGCCGCACATCCTCAAGGAGACCGCGAAGATCTTCGACCTGCAGAACCCCACCGCGAAGATGTCGAAGTCGGCCTCCTCGCCGGCCGGGATCATCGAGCTGCTCGACGATCCCAAGGTCTCGGCGAAGAAGATCCGCTCCGCGGTGACCGACTCCGAGGCGGTGGTCCGGTTCGACCGCGAGGCCAAGCCGGGCATCGCCAACCTGCTGACGATCTATAACGCCCTGACCGGCCGGCCCGTCGCCGAGCTCGAGCAGGCCTACGAGGGCCGCGGGTACGGCGACCTCAAGGGTGACCTCGCCGAGGTCGTGGTCGAGTTCGTCACCCCCTTCCGCGCGCGCACCCTCGAGCTGCTCGACGACCCGGGTGAGCTGCAGCGCATCCTCGCCGACGGCGCCGCGCGCGCCAATGCGGTGGCGGAGCGCACGATGGCCCAGGTCTACGACCGGGTCGGCTTCCTGGGCGCGGGCGAGCTCTAGGTCCGCCGTGCCGACCATCGGAGTCTCCATCGCCGTGCCCGAGCCGTGGGCCCAGCAGCTGCAGCGCTACCGCGAGGAGCTCGGTGACCAGACCGCCCGACGGATCCCGACCCACATCACCCTGATCCCGCCCCTGGAGGTCGCCCCGGCGGACCTCGAGGTGGTCACCGCGCAGCTGCGTCGGGTCGCCGAGGCGCATCCGCCGTTCCGGATCCACCTCCGCGGCACGGGGACGTTCCGGCCCACCTCGCCCGTGGTCTTCGTCGCCGTGGTGGAGGGCATCTCCGGCTGCGAACGGCTCGCCGCCGGCCTGCGGCAGGGGCCGCTGGCCGTCGACCTGACCTTCCCGTACCACCCGCACGTCACGATCGCCCACGACCTCGACGACGAGGCCCTCGACCGGGCGTTCACCGAGCAGGCCGACTTCGAGTGCGCCTTCGACTGCGACCACTTCTGGCTCTACCACCACAGCGCCGAGCGCGGATGGGAGCCGCAGGCCCGCTTCGACCTGCGCGGGTAGCCGCCGTCAGCGGGCGTTGAAGAGCCGGACGACGTAGGAGCGCCGTACCGTCCGGCCGGTGCTGGTGTCGCGGATGCCGCGGATCGTCACCCGGTGCGCCTTGCCGGCCCGGGGCTTGACCTGCCACACGAGGGTGTCGGGGCCGGCGCCGCGCTGGAACGCGTGCCGCTTGACCTTCAGCTTGCGTCCCTTGACCACCCGGACCCCGACCTTCGCCCGCGCGAGGTCGTAGCGGTCGCTGGTGGTGCTGAACGACCAGCGACCGGCCGGCTCCATCTGATGGGGGAACCAACCCGCGGTGGGCCACGGGATCCAGGTCGGCGTCGCCCGGCCGGAGGCGGGCGGGGTCACGACGACCAGCGCGTTGGCGATGTCGGTGCTGCCCGTGCCCATCCAGCGGGTGCTGGGGTTGAGGATCCAGCGGCGGTGGCCGACCGCGGTGTTGTTGGCCCCCTCGTCGTCGACGTACTGGTCGATGACCTCGCCCGACCGCAGGACGGGCCAGCGCAGGGCGAGGTTGCCGGTCTGCGCGGCCTTCGCGCCCGCCTTCGACCAGCACTTCCAGCTGCGGTCGGGGTAGTGCGAGAGCGACTGGTTGGCGCCCATCATCAGCGCGGCCCGCTGCGCCTGCCGGTTGAGTTTGGGACGGAAGCCGACCGGGTCGAGTCCGGCCATCGCCCGCACGAGGTTCAGCGCGCGCAGGGTCGCCTTGCGCGACCGCTTGGTGACGTTGCCGGGCCGGCACCCGGCGTACGCACCGCTCCAGCCCGTGGGGACGCCGATCGTGGGGGCGTAGCGCTTGCGGTACGCCTTGCGGACCGCGGCCCGGCGCTTGGTGTTGATCGCTTTCGACGACCGGCCCTGGGCGGCGAGCCCGAAGCCCGCTAGCGGCTCCTCGTACGCCGGTGCGGGCGCCTGGTCGCCCCGCGGCGCGCTGACCGCCGCCGGGCCGGGTGCGCTGCCGGGGGTGGCCCCGGCCATCGAGGTCAGACCGGTGACGGTCAGGGCGGCCGCCGCCACGAGGGCGGCGGGACGGGTCCAGCAGCGCATGAGGAGATCTCCCGAGAGGTGGTGTGCGTGCACGGGCAGCCTACGGGAGGAAGCACCACGCCCCCGGACGCAGGCGTCCGGGGGCGTGGTGGAGTGGTGCGACAGGTGTCAGTGGCCCTCGCGCATCGCGGTGCGCAGGTCCTTGTTGAGCTGGCTGATCACGTCGAGCGGGATCTCCTTCGGGCACGCCGCGGTGCACTCACCGATGTTGGTGCAGCCGCCGAAGCCCTCGTGGTCGTGCTGGGAGACCATGCTGGCGACCCGGGTGTAGCGCTCGGGCTGGCCCTGCGGCAGCTCCCCGAGGTGGGTGATCTTCGCGCCGAGGAACAGCGACGCCGAGCCGTTGGGGCAGGCCGCGACGCACGCGCCGCACCCGATGCAGGTGGCGACGTTGAACGCGCGCATGGCCTTGTCTCGCGGAGCCGGCACCGAGTTGGCCTCCGGGGCCGAACCGGTGTTGGCCGAGACGAACCCGCCGGCCTGGATGATCCGGTCGAGCGCGCCGCGGTCGACGCAGAGGTCCTTGAGCACCGGGAACGAGTCGGCCCGCCACGGCTCGATGGTGATGGTGTCGCCGTCCTTGAACGAGCGCATGTGCAGCTGGCAGGTGGTCGTGACCTCCGGCCCGTGGGCGTCGCCGTTGATCATCAGCGAGCACATGCCGCAGATGCCCTCGCGGCAGTCGGAGTCGAACGCGATCGGCTCCTCGCCCTCCTCGGCGAGCTGCTCGTTGAGGACGTCGAGCATCTCCAGGAAGCTCATGTCCGGCGAGATGCCGCTGAGCTGATAGGTGTGCATCGCACCCTCGGTCGCGGCATCGGCCTGCCGCCAGATCTTCAGGGTCAGGTTCATGCTCACTTGTAGCTCCGCTGCTTCATCTCGATGGCCGTGTAGATCAGGTCTTCCTTGTGGAGGACGGGCTGGCCGTCCTCACCGCCCCACTCCCAGGCGGCGACGTAGGCGAACTCGTCGTCGTGGCGCAGGGCCTCGCCGTCTTCGGTCTGGGACTCGGCGCGGAAGTGCCCACCGCAGGACTCACGGCGGTTGAGCGCGTCGATGCACATCAGCTCGCCCAGCTCGAGGAAGTCGGCCACGCGGCCGGCCTTCTCCAGGGACTGGTTGAGGCTGTCGGCGGTGCCGAGCACCTTGAGGTTGCTCCAGAACTCCGCCTTGAGCTCGCGGATCAGGTCGATGGCCTTGCGCAGACCGGCCTCGGAGCGCTCCATCCCGCAGTACTCCCACATGATCGCGCCGAGCTCCTTGTGGAAGCTGTCGGGCGTGCGGGTGCCGTTGATCGAGAGGAACCGCTCGACCCGCTCCTCGACCTCGCTGCGGGCCGCGACGACCTCCGGGTGGCTCTCGTCGACCTTGTCGAACGGGCCGTCGGCGAGGTAGTCGCGGATCGTGTTGGGCAGGACGAAGTAGCCGTCGGCCAGGCCCTGCATCAGCGCCGAGGCGCCGAGCCGGTTGGCGCCGTGGTCGGAGAAGTTGGCCTCACCGGTGACGAACAGACCCGGGATGTTGGACTGCAGGTGGTAGTCGACCCACAGGCCGCCCATCACGTAGTGCACGGCGGGGTAGATCCGCATCGGCACCTCGTAGGGGTTCTCGCCGGTGATCCGCTCGTACATGTCGAACAGGTTGTCGTACTTCTCGCGGACCGCGTCCTCGCCGAGGCGGGCGATCGCGTCGGCGAAGTCGAGGTAGACGCCGCGGCGGACCATCCGCTCCTCGCCGTTGGCGTCGATCTCGCGGACGGCGGGACCGACGCCGCGGCCCTCGTCGCACATGTTCTTGGCCTGCCGCGAGGCGATGTCGCGGGGGACCAGGTTGCCGAAGGACGGGTAGATCCGCTCCAGGTAGTAGTCGCGGTCCTCCTCCGGGATGTCGCGCGGGTCCTTGTCGCAGTCCTCGGCCCGCTTGGGCACCCAGATCCGGCCGTCGTTGCGCAGCGACTCGCTCATCAGGGTCAGCTTCGACTGGTGCTCGCCGGAGACCGGGATGCAGGTCGGGTGGATCTGCGTGTAGCAGGGGTTGGCCATGTAGGCGCCCTTGCGGTGGGCCCGCCAGGTGGCGGTGACGTTCGACCCCATCGCGTTGGTCGAGAGGAAGAAGACGTTGCCGTACCCGCCGGAGGCCAGGACGACCGCGTCGGCGAGGTGCGTCTGGATCTCACCGGTGACCAGGTCGCGCGCGACGATGCCGCGGGCCTTGCCGTCGATGACGATCAGCTCGAGCATCTCGTGCCGGGTGTACTGCTTCACCGTGCCGGCCGCGACCTGGCGCTCCATCGCCTGGTAGGCGCCGATCAGCAGCTGCTGACCCGTCTGGCCGCGGGCGTAGAACGTCCGGGAGACCTGCACGCCGCCGAAGGAGCGGTTGTCGAGCAGCCCGCCGTAGTCGCGGGCGAACGGCACGCCCTGCGCGACGCACTGGTCGATGATGTTGGCGCTGACCTCGGCCAGCCGGTAGACGTTCGACTCGCGGCTGCGATAGTCCCCGCCCTTCACGGTGTCGTAGAACAGCCGGAAGATCGAGTCGCCGTCCTCCTTGTAGTTCTTGGCCGCGTTGATGCCGCCCTGGGCGGCGATCGAGTGGGCGCGGCGGGGGGAGTCCTGGTAGCAGAAGGACTTCACGTTGTAGCCGGCCTCGCCGAGCGTGGCGGCGGCGGCGCCGCCGGCCAGGCCGGTGCCGACGATGATGACCTCGAGCTTGCGCCGGTTCGCGGGGTTGACCAGGCGGTTCTCGAACTTGCGCGTCGTCCAGCGGTCCTTGATCGGACCGGTCGGCGCCACCGGGTCGACGATCTTCTCGCCGAGCGTGTAGTAGCCGCGGGCGTCGTCCGAGGTCTGCTCGGACGGTCCGTTGAGGGGGGTGAGCCCGTCGTGGAGAGTCGTGCCAGCCATGAAGAGCGCTTCCTTACTTCTCGATGATGCCGACGAGGACGGCCAGGGGGACCAGCGAGAAGCCGCCGGCGATGACCACCGCCACGACCCAGCCGGCGGCCTTGGCGCGCAGCCGGGCCGCTGCGGTGTTGGTCAGGCCGAGGGTCTGCATCGCGCTCCAGGTGCCGTGGTGCAGGTGCAGGGCGAGCGCCGCCATCGCGACCAGGTAGATCAGCGTCATCCACCACAGGTCGAAGGTGTCGACCATCAGCGCGTACGGGTTGTTGGTCTCGCCGCCCTGGGGGTTGACCTTGCCGATGGTGAAGTTGAGCAGGTGCCAGATCAGGAAGACCAGCAGCGTCGCGCCGCCCCAGCGCATCGTGCGCGAGGAGAACGACGAGGCGCGGTTCTTCTTGACCACGTACTTCGTCGTGCGTGCCCTGCCGGCCCGCCGGGCGAGGATCACCGAGGAGGCGACGTGGGCGATCAGGGCGACGATCAGCCCGACGCGCATGATCCACAGCGCCCCGCTGTGCGGGAGCATCGGCTCACCGAGCTCGCGCAGGTGCTCCGCGTAGCTGTTGAAGGCCACCTCGCCGCTGAACGCCTTGAGGTTGCCGTACATGTGACCGAGCACGAACGCGATGAACAGCAGTCCGCTGACGGCCATGATCAGTTTCAGGGCGATCGTCGAACGCGTCGTCCGGATGCCCGTTGCAAGGGTCGGGGTTGCCACAAGGCAGCACGCTACCTCTGAGAGGACCCTGAGAGTGACCGGGGTCATGTGAGATATGCACGTTAGGCGACCCTTCGTTCCGGCTCCCGACGCGGCTCCCGCAGGGGCCGGTGACCGATGCCACACCGTCTCGGCGGGGCCCACCCCTGCCGCCGGGGTGGGTGACCTCTCTAGGGTGCGCAGGTATGACCACCCATGACCAAGGCGACGTCGTCGGCGGGCTCGACGAGCCGGCCGAGCTGGAGCCCGAGCAGGGAACCCTGGACCTCGCCGCCGGCGACAGCTGGGACACGGCCGACTGGGAGGCGCAGGCCGCGGCCGTGCT